>JAUIJQ010000038.1 GCA_030431165.1 Rhodothermia bacterium
AAAGACGGCCGCCGCAAAACGAACCTCCTCGACACGGCACTGAACCAGAGCGTGTGACGAGACTTCCATCGCGCAGGACCGGGCGCCTTCGTTCCGCATCATCGAGAGCAGCGCCTGAACGGCCAGCGCGTCGGGTGTCGTGTGCGACGCGGTCCAGTGACGCTCCGGCGTTCGGTACTCGATTGTCCCGATGAGGCCGGATGGCGGACGGATCTGCTGCATGACCTGGTAGATCAGCCATGCCGTCGTTGTCTTCCCGTTGGTGCCGGTTACACCAACGATGTCGAGTGCCCGCGATGGGTCTCCGCAATACGCGGCCGCGAGTACTGCAAGTGCACGGCGCGAATCAGAGACCGGCACGAATGCGACGCCGGGGAGGCGTCGTTGATGCTCCTCCGGCGTCGCTTCGTGCACGATGGCGATCGCTCCGTTATCAACAGCCTTGTCAATGAACAGATGGCCATCTGCTTGTTCGCCGCGTATTGCGACGAACAGGCCGTTTGGCCCAACCGCCCGACTATCAGCCGTCAGGTGGTCGATTTCAATATGTTCGAGCGCTTCCCGCTCGCGCTGCCGTGGCGGCACATCCGCATCACGCAACAGCGACCGCGCGGCCAGCGCTTCAGTCAGCCGGCCGAGCGTGACGGTGCGTCCTCGTGCGGCGCCCGACTCGTACATCGCCTCAACGACAGTTCAGGCGAGCTTCGCCGGTAAGTTTCTGACCGGGTCGTGGCGTCTGCGACACAACGCGGCCATGTCCCTCTACCTTCACGTCAATGTTGTTTGCCCGAAGCCAATAGACTGCCTGGCGCGCGCCAAGGCCGGTCAGGTCGGGCATAAGCTTTTCGTCGGTTCGTTCGCGGGCGTCACCATCAGCAACCGCCACCGGATGCACCGCCGCAACCTGCACGTCGCGATCGTGGCGCAGTAGCTCAACGTCCTGCACAATCGCTGTGTCGGGAATCCGCGACGGAACCGAAACCTCAATTCCTGCCGTGCGCAACAAGCCGCGCGCTACAGCTACAGGGGCGCCGTCAACCCGCGGCATCGTAATCGCTTCGAGCGGCACCGCGGTTTCTTCGGACAAATCCGGGCGACGCACCGGATGCACGCCTTCAAGCATGGGCAGCCAGCCTTCCACGACCCGCTTAAATACAGGAGCTGATACGTCGCCTCCGTAAATGCTCGATGCGGGTTCGTCCATTACGATGGCAAGCACAACCTGCGGATCGTCGGCGGGAAAGAACCCGACGAACGAAGCACGCGAACGTCCGCGCACGTAGGCGCCCTCAAAAACCTTGTTTGCTGTACCGGTTTTCCCCGCGATCCGGATTCCTTCAACGTGGGCCTTCTTTGCCGTGCCGTCAATAACGACGGACTCAAAGGCCTCCAGCAATGCAACAGCCGTTTTGCGCTTGAAGGCATTGCGCACCGAGTCAGGGTGCGCCCGCCACGTGACGTCGCCGTTGATGTCCAGTCGCTCAGCGACCACATACGGTTGCAGCAGTTTGCCGCCGTTTGCGAAGGCAGCGTAGGCATTGGCGATCTGCAGGGCGGTAACACCGACCTCATAGCCAATGCTCATCGATGCGAGCGTAGTGCCGCTCCACTCGTCGGGCTTCTTCAGTACGCCGGCCACCTCACCCGGCAGGTCGATCCACGTGCGCTGCCCGAATCCGAGATTCCGGGCGTACTCGTACATCTTCCGCGCCTCAACACGCTCAGCAACTTTGGCTATTCCAATATTGCTCGAGAGGCTGATGACGTCCGCGTACGAGATGACCCCGTAGCCGTGCGTGTCGTACAGTTCACGGTTACCAAACCGTGCATAGCCGTTGCCGGTGTCGATCTCGTCAGAGAGCTTGACGGCTTTTGTCTCAACGGCCGTAACTGCGCTGACCAGCTTGAACGTCGAGCCCGGCTCAAACTGGTCGGTCACCGACCGATTGCGACGCGCATCTGCGGGATAGTCTGCCGGGTGATTGGGATCGTACGTCGGAAGGTTGGCCATCGCGAGGACCTCGCCGGTCCGCGGATCAACGGCAACCGCCGCCGCCCAGCGTGCACCACTGGCACGCATTCCATCCGCAAGTGCCTCTTCGAGTATCGCCTGCTGGACGAGGTCGATGGTGAGTACAAGCGATTCTCCATGGCGCGGAGAAACGTCGCCGCCCCCGACAACCGCGCGTGCGATCCCGTGTGCGTCGCGACGCCGTTCGCGCTTGCCGTCTTCGCCGCGAAGGAACGTGTCGTATTGCAGTTCAAGCCCTGCGGCGCCGGTCCCGTCGGAGTTTACGTGACCGAGCACATGGGCCAGTGTGGTCTCGTAGTTGTAGCGCCGATCAGAAGATGACTCCAGGATAACAAAGGGATAGTCCCACGAATCAACGATGGCGCGCTGCCGCTCGCTGAGCCCGCGTTCAAGCGACACGTACTTGCTGCCCGGGCGGCCATTGACGCGGGCGCGATACTTTGAGCGACTGTGCCCGGTGACCTCAGCGAGCTGACTGTAGAACGCATCCTGGACTTCCGAGAAGTTGCCAAAGGTCGGATCAATTGCCAGGTCGTGGCGGGCCGTATTGACAGCAAGCGTGCGACCGTTGCGATCATAGATGCTGCCACGCACGGCTGGAAGCGTCGCAAAGGTTCGCGCCTGCTTTTCTCCCTGTGCGCGGAGCTTCGCGCCGTCTTGTACGTGGATCCGCACGACCTGCATCGCCACCAGAATCGGCAACGCGCAGAGCACCGTCAGAACGACGTACATCCGGGCTACTATTTCGCTTCGTGCTTCCACCTGTGGTGCTGGGGGCGTTGGTGCTGCTGCTCTGGTGTTGGTGTCTGTTGGCGGTCGCTGTTGGCGGCCGTTGGGGTCCGCATGCTGTAATTCGTCAGCCGTCGATCGAAACCGGCGGACCAAACCGCGTGGTCTCGGTCAACCCGATCTCTCTCGCTTGCCGCCGTATTTCTGCCGGCCCGGTCACGCGATCATATTCTCCCTTGACGCTGTTGTATTCGAGCCTCAGTCCCGCCCGTTCAGCGCGCAGGTCTTCGAGTTCCTGGAGCACACCCTGCGTCGCGTGTACGTGGCCGACGTACGCCGTCACCATGACGGCCGCAACGAGAATGAGCAGTGCGATGCGCGCCGTTGAAATCGAGTCGAACGGATGGCTCTTCGGCGCAACGACGCGACCGTTTGTCCTTGTGTCGAGCTCTTTCCACGAAGGCAGCACGACGTAGTCTTTCCCCGACTTTCTGACGCGCGCGGCAGACTGCGCGGAACGAGTCGGGCGCTTGCGGCGGGCGCGAATCGGCGTATCGTCGATGACGACGTGCGCTGCGTGAGCTTTTCGGCTCCGCGGCTTTCGGCTGGTACGTGTGGTGGATGCGGGCATGTGGCTATCCGTCGGGTGGGTAGCTGATTGACAGACGGAAGCGGTTTCAGGTTCGTTCTGCGACCCGAAGGCGTGCGCTACGCGCGCGCGGGTTGGCAGCCACTTCAGCGGCATCGGGTTTGACAACTCGGCCGAGCGGTCGCCACGGTGCGAGCGCGTTTCCGTACAGGTCGCGCCGAACCACGCCGGTGGTGTCACCCGATCGCATGTATCGCTTTACGATGCGGTCCTCGAGCGAGTGATAGGCAATCATGACCAGTCGGCCGCCCGGTCGCGTGAGGTCGGTTGCGGCGGCAAGCGCCGCCTCAAGAGACTCGAGCTCCCGGTTTACGGCCACGCGCAGCGCCTGAAATACGCGCGCGAGGGATTTCGCCTCGTCTGTTCGGGGCACGGCTCCCCTGACGACATCAGCGAGTTCGGTCGTGGTATGAAGTGGGCGGGCCGCTACAATTGCGGCAGCGATGCGACGTGCCCTTGGCTCTTCTCCGAACATCCGAAGCAGATTGCTCAGTGCCCGTTCGGTAGATGCGTTAATCAAATCCCCCGCCGAGGTCAGATCCGGGTCATCCCCGGAATCGTGCTCGGCTCGATGCATCCGCATATCCAGAACGCCTTCCCGCGAATGGCTGAAGCCGCGACCTGGTGAATCGAGCTGGTGCGAGGACACGCCAAGGTCCATCAGCAATCCGTCGATTCTCGACACGCCGAGCGGCGTCAGCAGCTCCACCAAGTTAGCCGCATTGCCGCGTACGATACGCAGGCGTCCCGATTTGATGTCGCGGTCCAGGCGCCGGGAAGCAAAAGCAATCGCTTCATCGTCGCGATCGATGCCAAAAACAGTGGCGTTGTCGTCAAGGCGATCCAGGAGTGCCGCGGTGTGACCGCCTCCCCCCAGCGTACCGTCTACGTAGACCCCACCAGAATCCGCTACCAGTCCGTCAACAGCAGTCTTGCAAAGAACAGGTGCGTGATAGTCAGAGGCGTAGGGAAGCTCCCCGTCAGCCCGTTGGCCACCGCGCGAGGCGTCGGTCATTCACCGACCCATTACTTGTTCAGCCAGCGTTTCGTATTCCTGCGCCTGTTCATCCATGTGACGGCGGAACGCATCGGGATTCCAGATCTCGATATGGTCCAACGCGCCGATGATCAGCGCCCGGTCAGAGACACCGGCAAATTCAGCGAGGGGTTTGGGTATTCCGATGCGGCCCTGTCCGTCGAGAGACACGTCGTCGGCCCACATGAGGATGCTCCTTACGAAGTCGCGGGATTTCCGCTCGTACGCGTTCAGTGCACTCATCTCGGCTTCAATCGCGTTCCACTGGTCCATCGGATAGAGCGAGATGCACTTCTCGAAGCCCCGCGTGATCGTGAAGGTGCCCTTCGCGTCGGGGTTGAGTGCATTCCGCATCTTCGCAGGAATCGCGACGCGACCCTTGCTGTCTACGGAATACTCAGCCTGTCCTTTGAATCCAGCCATACTTCGAACTGACGCCCGCGGATCGCTCCGCGCTGTGAGCCCACCGCGCTGCGGGACACGCGACCATATCTAAACCTGGCCGTGAGCCCCACAAACATGGGAGCATTCCCCACTATTCCCCACCAAGGAGCCTAATGTACGCTATCGACTAGGAATGTCAAGACTGGTCATCCGCCAAAATGCCCTCGGCTCTGCCCGATCTGCGTGTGCAAAATATGTAATTCACCCTTTGCCACGCGAAGTGTTTGTGAAGCACGGCCGGGCACGTAGCCCGTGGGGAGATGTGGGGAGGTTGGGCGCGCCCTGGGGGCGTCGGATCCGCCTACTGCTCGAGGCGGCTCGCGCTGAACTGCAATCCGTGACCGGAATCCAGACTCGCGGCATCATCCGCGGCTTCGCCAGACGCAGCCGGCTCAATGGAAAAGCGCACAACGATGGGATTGCAGCAGACCTCGCAATCCTCCACGTATTCCTGCACCACTTCCCGCGCTACGGCCCGGGGCTCGATCACCATCGTGATCGTCTCCCAGCAATAGGGACACGTAAACGCGTGCTCCAGCGTATTCATCGCCGGATCAGCACCCTACGAATTACCCGCAGCGAGAGGCAGGATCTTCTCTGACGCGTCCCGGTTTCGGGCAGCCGAGTACGCAACCGCGGCTTCGACGAACGATTTGAACAGCGGGTGCGGCCGGCCAACGGTGCTCTGATATTCCGGATGGAACTGGACACCCACGAACCACCGCTTGCCGGGGAGTTCAACAATCTCAACGAGATCACGCTCCAGGTTCAACCCGGTGAAGTGCATGCCGTGCTCCTTGAGCTTGTAGCGCAGCACGTTGTTCACTTCATAACGGTGTCGGTGCCGCTCAACGACATCGCTTACGCCATAGATCTCGCGTACGCGGGAGTCTTCGAGGAGGAAGCAGTCGTATCCGCCGAGACGCATCGTGCCACCCATGTCGGCAATACGCTTCTGGTCCTCCATCAGGTCGATCACCGGGTGCGCCGTGTCAGCGTCGAACTCGGTCGAGTGCGCGCCTTCCCAGTGGCAGACATTGCGGGCAAACTCGATCACAGCGCACTGCATACCCAGGCAGATACCAAAAAACGGCACGTCGTTCTCCCGGGCGTAGCGCACGGCCTCAAGCTTGCCGTCGATCCCGCGTTCGCCAAATCCGGGCGCAACGAGAATCCCCGATACGTCGCCGAGCATCTCACCGACGTTGTCGGCCGTGAGGTCGTCGCTGAGCACAAGCTTCAGGTCAACCTTGACTTGATGCTCGGCACCAGAGAGGATAAAGCTTTCGGATATCGACTTGTAGGCATCCTGGTGCGTGACGTACTTCCCTACCAACGCGATGCGAACCGTCTCTGTGGGTGACTTCAGCCGAAGCAGAAAGTCGATCCACTTGTTCAGTTCGGGCTCCTCTTCGAGGTGTTTGGGCGTCTGGCCTTCCTCCATCCGCAGCTTCTCGATGACAAGATCGTCAAGTCCCTCTTCTTTGAGCAGAAGCGGTACTTCGTAGATGCTGTCAGAGTCCATGGCTGCGACGACGGCCCGCGGCTCCACATTGCAGAACAGCGCAATCTTCTGGCGAACGTCGCGTGCAATCGGATGCTCGGACCGACAGACGAGCAGGTCAGGCTGCAGGCCGTGGCCGAGGAGCGTCTTGACCGAGTGCTGCGTCGGCTTGGTCTTGAGTTCACCAGCGGCCGCGAGATATGGCACAAGTGTAAGGTGCGCTGAGAGCGTATTCCCTGCCCCCAACTCCCAACGAAGCTGGCGAATGGCCTCGAGGTAAGGTTGGCTTTCGATGTCACCGACGGTGCCGCCAATCTCTGTGAGCACGACGTCGAGATCGCCCGACTTGCCGAGCTTCAGCATCCAATGCTTGATCTCGTCGATCACGTGGGGCACAACCTGAACGGTCTTGCCGAGGTACGCGCCCGCCCGCTCTTTGGTAATCACCTCGAGGTAGACGCGACCCGTCGTCACGTTGTTTGCCTGGCTGGTCGGATGGCCGAGGTAGCGCTCGTAGTGACCGAGATCAAGATCGGTCTCAGCGCCGTCCTGGGTAACGTAGACCTCCCCGTGTTCGTACGGGTTCATGGTCCCGGGATCGACGTTGATGTACGGGTCGAATTTCTGGATCGCAACCCGCAGACCACGGGCCTGGAGCAGTCGGCCCAGCGAGGCACAGAAGATGCCTTTGCCCAGCGAAGAGGTGACCCCACCGGTCACGAAGATGTATTTGGTCTGCACGGATATCCCCCGGTTATCCTCTATCACGCGAAAAAAGGGACGGGGCATCTCTCGATGCCCCGTAAAGATACGGACTAACGCCGCGGGCTTCAACGCTATGCTGAGCCTCATTCAAACCAACCGGTCAGCCTGGTCCAAACGAAATGGTCAGCCTGTTGCGATCCATGACCGGCCTAGTTCAGTCCAATGCTGACTCCAGCGATGATCGTCAACGTTGACAGTTCTGAGCTCACGGATGTCCCGGGAACGTGTCCCAGCGGATTTATCCATTCGCCCGTCACCTCATTCTTTAATCCGTATTGCACGGCCACCGCCAGCGCGACATTCTGTCCGACCTCATATCCAACACCACCCGAGATATGATGCTGGATGATTGCCGGGGCCGGCGTGTTGAAGAACGTCATTTCGTCGGCAATCGGATTCTCGCTGTACGAATAGCCCGCTCGCAGCGGTACACCCGGAGCGACCTCGTACTGGATGCCGACAGCGCCAACAAGGATGCTGGTCCAACCGAAGCCCTGAACGGCGCCCGTATTGTCGTAGCCCGACTCGGAGAATCCGTCCGTGTTCTCGAAGTCGATGTAGCGAACGTCGGCCGCAAGGACAAGCCCGTCAATTCCGCCATACGCAACACCGGCTGACACGATCATCGGGTAGTCCAGATTGAACGTCAGCATGCGAGCGTTTCCGAGCTCGTCCTGGCTGTCAAATTCAAAGTCCTGGAATTGCTGCGCACTCTTGAACGACGCCGCGGCACTGAACCCGGTTGGACCGTGGTAAGCCACGCCGGCCTGCACGCCGAAACCGGGCGCCCAGTCTTTTGGCGCGTCTTCGTATGTCGGAAATCCGTTTCCATCAGCGTCATCAGGCGACGCGGCGGGGAACGGTGCAACCTTCAGCGAGGCATAGTTGAATGTCGGAGAGAATCCGATAGACACCGTGTTCGACACACGGTACGCAAACGTCGGAGACACCTGCATCAGAGCGAACTCCGAAGAGATGGCGCCGAACCCATACCCCATCGGTGGCTGGGCCATGAGCACGGGATTGCCGCCGCCGCTTCCGGTTGCCTCGTAATCAACGCCAAATCCGCCGACCCCAAATGCGCTGAGGCCGACCGCCCAGCGCCCCCCGTCGGGTGCATGCACAAATCCGACAGCCGGGATCGGAAACGGGCCGGCATCGCTATCTGTCGCTCCCGACAGTGTGCCCGCCGGACCAAAGTCCCCAAATGCACCAGCATTCACCGTCGACGAGAGTGTACCCGCAGGCTGCATCACCTGCAGACTCAACGCGAGGTTGTTACCCGGAATGTCCACAATGCCTGCCGGACTCCAGTGCAGGGCGGTGAGTGCGTCCTGCGGCATTGCCATACCCGCGCCCGACATAGCCTGATCAACGGGACCAACCCCGTTCAAGACGTGCCCTGACTGGGCCCAGGCGTGTGGCACGGCCAGCACGACCAACATTGCCAGCGCGAGATACGCCGACTGTAATCCCAAAACCCTCTTGTACTCCATGACCTTCACCAACTCTGTGAGCACATATTGGCCACGGGTGCCCCGGCCACCGTCGTCCCAATTGACATGAAGCGGACCGGTCTGCCGTGGAACGGGAATAGTCCGCACAAACGCCGGTACGTCGTGACAGCCTCGCTGGGTCGGGCGATTAGGGCTCTGCCGGAACAGCCTGAGCGAGATTCACCTACAAGAAAGCCGGCCGCTCAGGCACCAGCAGATGCTGCGATTTCAGGCCGTGTGGTGAGCCGAACTAGCGCCAGCGATAGTGCCGCGCGGGCTGATCGCGGGCGCCGTCAGTGGCCACGCGTATGACGCCCATGCGGTAGAGGTTTACCGAAACGGCAACGTGTTTTTCAGCAACGATCCGCTTCCAGGCGCGGCGCATCCCTTGCGACCAATTGATGTCGTCGAGGACGATCGTGGCGCCCGGCGCTAGATGCGGAAGCAGGAGCTTGAAATACTCGACTGTAGGTTCTTCCAGATGGTGACCATCGTTAAAAACGTAGTCAACCGGCGCGAGTTCAGCGGCCACCTCGGGCAAGACAGCCTCAAAGGACCCAGTCCGTACGTCCGCTGACTGCAAGCCGATGCGGGCGAGTGTATCGACGGCGCGTGTTGCAAGTTCGTGCGACCCCTCGATGGTGACGAGACGCCCTTGTCCATTCATCGTGAGCGCAGCGGCCTGGTGGGCCGCGGAGAGTCCGGTGCACGTACCGAGTTCGATACAGTGCGTCGGCTTGAGCTCGCGAACAAGATGGAACAGGATCCGTGAAGACAGCGCATCAACTTCAGACAACTTGTAGAATCGGCCAAGCTCTACCCGCCGCTGGCTTAATTCGGGGGCCGGGTCGGCGCCGTCGTCCAGCGAAGTGCCCGCACCGTGTGCACCTTGTGCACCTTGTGCACTGGCCGGCGCTCCCGCACCAAAGTCAGTGACCGAGACAACCTGCTTCCGGCCGATCAGTGCATCGCGCTGAGCGTTGATCCGATCAAACCAGTCTTTCGCCTCCGGCGGCTCGGCGTTGCGCAGCGCGGCAGACACGGCACGCGCAATTGGTGCCGCCTCGGCATCGTACCGCATGCGGTCGAGCATACCGCTCCACACGATGCGGCCGAATAGTGAGAGCATGGTGACGGGGACGTTCATCGGCATCGAACTTACGGCGCGGCGCCGCACTTCTCACCCACAACATCCGAACGTGACCAAATCACACAAACCGGGACACAACCGCATCAAAAGTTTGCGTCTTTTTCCGACCCGCCCCGTCTACCCTGTGTACATTCCTTCTGTCGTAACAAGACTGCGAGGATCGTTCGGATGGATATCATCAAAGAAGACGATGTGCGGACTGCGGTCCGTGATCGATACGCTGAAATTGCGGAGATCGCGCAGCGGGGTGCGACAGGCACCGACAACGATTCCTCGTGTTGTGGGAGCAGCACAAGCTGCTGCTCAAGCGACACGCCCGCGCCTTCTACGTGGGCCGAAATATCGGTGGGACTTGGCTATTCCGACGAAGATGTGGCCGCCGTACCTCACGGTTCAAATCTTGGCCTTGGCTGTGGCAATCCGCAGGCAATCGCCGACCTGCGACGTGGTGAGACCGTTCTTGATCTGGGCAGTGGGGCCGGTTTTGACTGTTTTCTCGCCGCCCGCCAGGTTGGAGAATCGGGATCGGTCATTGGCGTCGACATGACCCCGCAGATGATTCAGAAGGCGCGCGACAATGCGCGCGTTGCGAACAGTACCAACATCGAATTTCGCCTCGGAGAAATCGAACAGCTTCCGGTCGCCGACGACTCCGTCGACGTCATCATGTCGAACTGCGTGATCAACCTGTCGCCGGATAAAGAACGTGTCTTCCGCGAGGCGTTCCGGGTTTTGAAACCCGGGGGACGGCTCGCTGTCTCCGATATCGTCGCGTCAGCCCCCCTCCCTGATCACGTACGCCGCGACCTTTCCCTGTACACGGGATGTATGGCCGGCGCGTCAGAGATCGATACGCTGCGCGAGCATCTGACGGGTGCGGGGTTCTCGGATGTGTCCATCAAACCGAAGGCCGAGAGTCGGGAGTTCATTCGGACCTGGGCGCCCGAGCACGCACTCGAGGACATCGTTGTCTCGGCCGTCATCCAGGCGACAAAGCCGGCCCCGAAGCCCGAATCAGAAGCACAGGAGTGCCCATAGGCAGTCGCAGCTCGAATGGAATCTCCTGAATCCTCCAACCGCACTATCGGGCTGGCCGGCGCTACAGGCGTGGGCGTCGGTGCCATCGTGGGTGGCGGCATTCTCGCGCTGGCGGGCGTAGCCTTCGCGACATCGGGACCATCCGCCATTCTCGCGTTTACCCTGAACGGCGGTATTGCGCTCCTCACGGCACTGAGCTTTGCGGAGATGGCGTCGAAGTTTCCCGAGTCCGGAGGCACATACACGTTCGCCAAAAAGGTGCTGAGCGTCGAAGCCTCTTTTGGCGTTGGGTGGGTTGTCTGGTTTGCATCAATCGTCGCCGGCGTTCTCTACGCCCTTGGGTTCGCGCACTTCTTCACCCTGATGGTGTCAGACATCTGGCGTGGTCTCGCCGGATCGGCACCGGCGTGGATCCACGAGGGACCAGCTGTGAAAGGCCTTGCCGCTCTGACGACCTTCATCCTGGCGATTGAATTAGTCCGACGCACGGGTGGTGGCGGTTACATCGCCAACATTGGCAAGCTGGTGGTGTTTGCCGTTCTGATCGTCGCGGGTCTCGTCGGCGTTGCCCGGGGCGGCAGCGGCGAAATCACTGCCGCGATGCGCCCGTTCTTTTCGGACGGATTTACCGGCCTGATCCAGGCGATGGGCTACACATTCATCGCGCTGCAGGGTTTTGACCTGATCGCTGCCGTAGCCGGTGAGGTGCGCAACCCGGAGCGCAATGTGCCTCGGGCGATGGTCATGTCGCTTGGGATCGCTCTGGTCGTTTACATCCCGCTGCTCTTCGTGATTGTCGTCGCGGGCGTCGAACCGGGCGGTGCCATCGGTGAGTTGGCAGCCGCTGACCCTGAGGGGATCGTAGCGGTAGCCGCCCGCCAGTTTATGGGCACGTTTGGCTACTGGCTCGTTGTCGTCGCCGCCGTGTTGTCCATGTACTCGGCCCTCAATGCCAACCTGTTTGCCGCATCGCGCATTGCACAGAGCATGGCCGAAGACCGAACCCTGCCTGCGCTTATTGGCCGTATGTCGAAAACGCGCGGCACGCCGGGAGTGGCGATCGCCGCAACAGCCGGGCTGATCATCGCGATTGTTGTGTCGGTACCGGATGTCGCAACCGCCGGCGCCGCGTCGAGCCTCATTTTCCTCGTCACGTTTGGCCTGGCTCACTTCATTTCAATCCTGATTCGCCAACGGAGTACCCGAAGGCCGCCCCCGTTCCTGACTCCATGGTTTCCCGCTGTACCGGTTGTCGGCGGACTGGCTTGCGTTGCGCTCGCCGTATTCCAGGGGTTCGCCGTCCCGTCGGCCGGCACCATCGCGATGATCTGGCTTTCCGTCGGCACATTGATGTTCCTCGGCCTGTTCGCGCACCGGGCACGTGTCAAGGGCACCGTGAGCGAGGCGCTGAATCCGGAGCTGGTCACGCTGCGTGGTCGCACTCCGCTGGTTCTCGTGCCGATCGCAAATCCGCACAACTCGAAGGCAATGGTAGCCCTGTCGGATGCAATTGTCCCCGGGCACGTCGGCCGCGTTTTGCTGCACACTGTCGTAAACGCGCCTGCTGATTGGGACCCTGATCAGGACGCCGAGCCGATTCGACAGGCTCAGGTAATGCTCGGCGAACTGCTGCGGGCGTGCGAACACGTCGGTGTGCGTGCTGAGACGCTCGTTACGGTGGCCGATGACCCGATGAACGAGATCGCACGCGTGGCAAACCTGCACCGGT
>JAUIJQ010000573.1 GCA_030431165.1 Rhodothermia bacterium
AGCTGCACGCGCATGTCTTCGGATATCTCCGACAGCACAGCCGTATCCACGAGAATCCCGGTCTGCTCGACGTCGGCAAGTACGCGGATAAGCGGGAATTCCATCGACTCGGCCACATCACCAACGCCGTCCTTCTTCATTCGGTCGGATAGCGCATCCGCAAGCTGCTCAGCCGTAGCGACTCCGGCAGACACGGCGCCTGCGATATCGCCTGGTGCGAGATCGACGATGCTCTTCTTCGCCCGGCCACTGCCCAACAGATCGGCCAGCGGCGGAACTCGAACGCCAATCTCGGTAGCCGCAACTCTCGCCAGGTCGTGCGGCTGCTCAGGGGCACACAGGTAGTGCGCAATCATCGTGTCGTACAACTCCCCGCCAAGCCGTACGCCGGCGCGGCGAAGCGCAACCAGTCCAGGCTTCAGGTCATGGCCGACCTTTGGTACGTCAGATTCCAACAACGGTCGCAGGGTTTCGAGAACATCCGCTGTTGCAGTGCCATCCATCAGTGGCAAAGGCACGTACCACTGCTTCGCGTTATTTCCCAAGGCGACCCCGACCACGCCCGCATCCATCGGATTCGCGTCGTCTGTCAGCAGTATGCTTACAGCGAGTCGATTGATTCCGGACACCTGCTCCAGGAGCTTTGCCAGCTTCTCGCGGGAGGTCACTACATCCTGCTCAACGTCAGGATCTGTGAGTTCCACGGTCGCCGACTCTGAACCGCCGCCGACGTCACCGCCAGGAATATCGCCCGCGGGACCCTGGGTGCTGAACAGCGAAGGCTGAACGGCACCGGCATCGTTAAGCCCAAGGATGCGCTCTGTACGCCTGAGCAGCGTGTTGAACTCAAATTCGCGAAAAGCCTGCCGGATCAGCGCTGCATTGGGACGCGCCTGGTGGAGCTCAGCCCAGTCGAGGGTCACCTCGAGGTCAGTCTTTATCGAAACAAGTTCTTTGCTCAAGCGGGCCTGATCTGGAAACTCAAGCAGCCCCTCGCGGGCACGCTTCCCTTTGACATCGGCCGCATGCTCCAGCAGATTCTCAATCGAACCGTATTCCTGGATTAGCTTCGTCGCCGTCTTCTCGCCGATGCCGGGAATACCGGGGACGTTGTCCGTGCTGTCACCCCACAGGGCTTGAATGTCGATGAACTGTATCGGCTCAACACCCCACTTCGACTTGAACGAATCAACCGTGATCGGGTCAAAATCTTCGCCGCGATACGCCGGGCGAAACAATGTGATTCGGTCGGAGATGAGCTGCTGGAAGTCCTTGTCGGGCGACACGATCACCACGTCAGCATCTTCCTCTTCTGCCTTGCGGGCAAGCGTACCGATCACGTCGTCGGCCTCTACCCCTCCGAGTTCGAACACGGGAATGTCGAAAGCCTCAACAACCTGCTTAATGCGCGGCAGGTTTTCGATGAGTTCTTCGGGTGCCGGGTCGCGGTTTGCCTTGTACTCATCATACAGCTCGTCCCGAAACGTCCCGCCTTCATCAAGCACGTCGAAGACAACGGCAATGTGTTCGATCTTGTGGTCTTCGATCAGCTTGAGCAGCGCAGATGTAAAACCATACGCCGCGGATGTATTCTGCCCTTTCGAGTTTACCAGTGGTCGACTGATAAAAATGAAGTGCGACCGATAGGCGAGCGCCATCGCATCAAGCAGGTACAGTCGTTTTCGGTCCTTGTTATTCGCCATAGCTTTTCACGGTCCCGGAAGCTACCGAAAACCGGTAACGTCGTCACGGACGACACACAGTGCTTCTGTTAATCTTTACGCAGGCAGATTCCGTGCTGCCACCCACCGGCCGATCCTGGCCGTGACCAAACGACAGACATGGAACCTCGGTGCGGCGCCGCGTTGAACGGACACTACCAACGCAACAGACGAGACTCGGTTTGGCGGACAACAAGATTATCTTCTCCATGGTCGGCGTCGGAAAGCTGTACAAGTCGACCAACAAGCAGGTGCTTCGCGACATCTACCTGTCGTTCTTTCACGGGGCCAAGATCGGTGTGCTCGGCCTGAACGGAGCCGGCAAAAGTACGCTGCTGAAGATTATCGCCGGGCTCGACAAGGAATATCTGGGCACCATTGATGTTCAGAAGGGCATTACGTTCGGATATCTCGCCCAGGAGCCTGAACTGGACGAGTCGCTTACAGTCCGAGACATCGTCGAGGAAGGTGCTGCTGAGACCGTAGGGTTGCTGCGCAAGTATGAGGCGGTCAGCGCACGTTTTGCGGAGCCCGACGCTGACTACGAGGCTTTGATGGCCGAGCAGGCGAAGCTGCAGGAGAAGATCGACCACCTCGAT
>JAUIJQ010000574.1 GCA_030431165.1 Rhodothermia bacterium
TTCCAGGATCCGTATGCAAGTCTGAATCCGCGGATGTCTGTCGGCGACACCTCGAAGGAAGCTGTCACCGTGGCGGGAGTGTCATCTGGCAAGGCAGCAGACGAGCGGGTACGCGAGTTGCTCGGTCAGGTTGGATTGCCGGATGCCTCCGCCTCGCGCTATCCGCACGAGTTTTCCGGCGGACAGCGCCAACGGATCGGAATTGCGCGGGCCCTTGCCGTGAACCCGTGGCTGCTCGTCGCTGACGAACCGGTATCTGCGCTTGATGTGTCAATTCAGGCGCAGGTTATTAACTTATTGCAGGACTTGCGGTTAGAGCGAGGTTTGGCAATCTTGTTTATTGCGCATGACCTTGCTGTCGTAGAGCATGTCGCGGACCGCGTAATTGTTTTGTACCGCGGCCGGATCATGGAGACCGGTACGAAGAACGCCGTATTTGCGGAGGCATCGCACCCGTATACGCGGGCATTACTCGACGCCGTGCCACGCCCCGATCCTCGGGCGGCGCGGCATCGGCCCGCGTCGTCGGCTGCTACTGGTGTGAACCCAGGATCCACATCGGGATGCGTCTTCGCGAACCGGTGCTTAGAGGCATCAGCGGAGTGCCGGGAGCAGTCTCCGATCCCCAACGTCGTCGGTCCATTGACATCGGGCGATCATCCGCACCTTGTCGCCTGCATCAAGCGGTAGCGCCGTTTCAGGCATCAATGTCCTGAACCCCGATATCGTCCAGCGCAAGGCCGACCCGGTGAACGATTGCTTCGAGCTCCCGTTCGGTACGCAGGTCGAGATTTGACCCCGGCTTCCGGATGAACTGCGAGTCAATGATGCCGCGTTTCCAGAAGACGTACTTGCGGTACGCCAGACCGATCTTCGGCTGGAACTCATACCGGATCAGCGGCACGAAGCGGTCAAAGATTGCCGCCGCACGCTCAAGGTCGCCTGCCAGGTGTGCTTCGTATATCCCAACAAGGACTTCAGGAAACGCAAACCCGGTCATGATTCCTCTTGCACCGCGTTCGAGCTCCTCCAGGAAGTAGACCCCACCCAGTCCACCAAAGACGCCGATCTTGTCCGGCGCCAGTTCGAGCAGCCGGGTGAGTTTTGTCAGGACTGGCGGTTCTTCCAACTTGATGTACTGCACACCGCCGATCTCGTTTGCCATCCTGGCGATCAACTCCGGTGAAAGTGTCGTGCCGAACGACTCGGGAAAGTCGTGGATGACGACCGGGATATCGATAGACTCAGCGACGGCCGCGTAGTAGTCGTAGAGGACCTGGTCGTTCTGTACGCGGATCGGAGCCACAAACACAGCCTCCGCGCCAAGCTGCTGGGCCTCCCGCGCCTGTTCAATTGCTCCGGCACCGCCAAGTGCGCGCACGCCAACCCACGTCGGTATGTTGCCACCCGCCGCGTCGACAACGATTCGAATCACGTCTTTGCGCTCAGCATTTGACAGCTTGTGCGCTTCTCCCATAAATCCGAGAATCGACAATCCGTGCACGCCGACCTCAAGCTCAAAAGCGATGAGGCGGCGCAGGCTCTCTTCGTCGATCTTACCGGATTCGTCAAACGGTGTGGGTAGTATGGGAAATACGCCGCGTGCTGTCATGTCGGAGGACTGTGTGCTGGTTGGAGAGTCGAGGATATGTTACCCCGGCCTCAAGAACTTGCCGCTGCCAGGTTCACCGGTGATGGCGCCATTTGCGAACACCGGCGTGCCGCGCACAAACGTCGCTTCGACGCGGCCGGTCACTTCGTGCCCGTGAAATGTACTCCAGCCGTCGCCGTAGTGCATTTTGCCTTCATCCAGGACCCACCGGGATTCGGGGTCAAACACAACGAGGTCTGCGTCATTGCCGACCCTGATACGGCCCTTCGATTCAAACCCAAACACGTCGGCCGGGCCA
The DNA here is from genome assembly GCA_030431165.1 of Rhodothermia bacterium. Classification (GTDB taxonomy): domain Bacteria; phylum Bacteroidota; class Rhodothermia; order Rhodothermales; family JABDKH01; genus JANQRN01. Next base: position 1,911 of record JAUIJQ010000574.1, read on the forward strand.
CTACACAGGGCACGGACAAAGACGTCGAGTGAAATCCGGCCTGTTGCGACACCCTCGCTGAAGAGAAGCGTCGCAAGTGTTTCGGCACCGGGGAGTCCGGCAAACGCATCAAAGATGTTGGTGGTGTCTTTGTTCGCAAGCGGGTAAGGAGAGTGGTCGGATGTCACGATGTCGATCTGGCCATCGGAGAGTTGTTGCCAGAGCGCTTCCGCGTCGGCACGTGAGCGCAACGGCGGATTGCATTTGGCGCGACCGCCATACTTGCGCAGGGCAGATTCGTCCAGAATCAGATAGTGTACGCAGGTTTCACCGGTAGCCAGCGTACCGGTCTGTCGGTGCCAATCGATGAGGTCGAACGTCCGTGGAATGGTGCCGTGGACCATGTGGAGATGTGCGCCCGACCAGA
>JAUIJQ010000039.1 GCA_030431165.1 Rhodothermia bacterium
GTCGGAGGCACTGTGCCAGGCGAACCGGCAACGATCTCATGGCGACCGCTGAACACGTCGCACGTCACGGTAGAGAATGCCACCCACACCGTGACGGCTGATTCGCTAGCTGATGAACGATACAGCCGACAACGTGCGCAGAATCATATCGTAGTCTCGTCGGATGTCGCCGCAGGCTCCACCGACCGCGAATCACTGTCCGTTACAAACCCGACGTTATTCTTTGTGCATGTGCTGCGGGACGTGCTCGAAGACGTTGGTATTTCGGTTAACGGATACCCTCGCGACATCGACGACACCACGCTGGAGCCTGACTACGAGCAGCTTCGCGTGGTCATCCGGCATGAATCCGAGCCGCTTGCTGAGCTCGTCGGCGTGGTCAACAAACGGAGCCACAACCTGTACGCTGATCAACTGATGAAGGTGCTCGGAACGCGGCTTGCGGCCGACGAAACAGACGAGCCCGGTGGCTCGGCCGACAACGGAATCAAGGTTGCGGCCAGGGTCTGGGGCGCTGCGGGTGTTGATACAAGTACGGTGAACCTGGTTGACGGATCGGGCCTGTCCCGCTACAACCTCACCTCCGCGCGGGCAACCGCCGCGTTGCTCACGTACATGTGGACGCGGCCGGAGCCGGTACGCTCAGCGTTTATTTCGTCTCTTCCCATAGGAGGCATTGACGGCACGTTGTCGGGCCGCTACCCCGAAGGGCGTGCGCGTGGACTCGTTCGCGCCAAGACCGGGACGCTTTCAAACGTCAGTGCCCTGGGTGGCTACGTCAATACCGCGCGCGGCACACCGCTCGCCTTTACGATCATGAGCAACGGGTTTGTTGTTGAGACAAGCGAGATCAGGGCCGTACAGGACGAGGTGGTGTCAATCCTTGCATCGGTGTTTGACCGATAGCCCGGTGCTATCCGGGTTTCCGGAACACCGACCATCTGATTGATTTTAACGATCTTAGTCCCCTACCCACCCCCTTTATGTCTGCTACATCTCCGATCCATGCGACGACCGTCCTGGGCGTGCGCAAAGACGGTCAGGTTGCCCTTGGATCTGACGGCCAGGCCACGATGGGCAACACAGTGCTCAAGCACAGCGCGCGCAAGGTTCGCACCCTGCACAATGGGAGCCTCCTAGCCGGGTTTGCCGGCGCGACGGCCGACGCCTTTACGCTCTTTGAACGATTTGAGGAGAAACTGGACCAATACGGGGGTAATGTGACGCGCTCAGCCGTCGAACTGGCCAAGGATTGGCGAACGGATCGATATTTGCGTCGCCTGGAAGCACTCCTAGCCGTTGCAGCCGCCGACCGACTGCTTCTGATAAGCGGAACGGGCGATGTTATTGAGCCCGATGACGATATCGTTGCGATCGGATCCGGAGGTTCCTATGCTTTGGCGGCTGCAAGGGCGCTGATGCGGCACAACGCCACCATGTCAGCCAAACAGATTGTCGAGGCGAGCCTGCACATCGCCGCCGACATCTGCATTTATACGAACCATACTATTCACGTAGAGGAACTGCTTTCCGGCAGTCGTTCCTGATATGAGCCAAGCACAAGGCTCCTCCGTTCCGTCACGGAAGCGGAAGAGCGCCGCCGCAGTTTTTGTCGACTACGACAATCTGTTTGACACGCTGGAAGATCGAAACGTTGACACACCAGAAAACGCGATCTCCACGCTCCTCTCCAACCTCGTCCGAAATATTCGGTCTGAGGAAGACGCCGAAGTTGTACGCTGTTCGGCGTACGCGGACTTCGCGGACCTGCCCGAAGGGGCTGAGATCCAGCAGGGCCTGATTCGGCTCGGATGTAAACCGTGCTTCGTTGATCGAGAAGCGCAGCTCAATGCATCCGAGATCCAACTGTGCATTGATGCCATCGCTGACACGCGTGGCACGGCGATCGACCTTGTCGTCGTGGTGTCTGGCTCTCGCCAGTACCTCCCCCTGCTGCAGGCGCTTCGTGCTGAAGGCAGACGCGTCAAACTGGTTGCTCTCGTAAGCCCGACGACGCGCACGCTCGCCGGGCTCGAGCGTCAATCATTTCTGCATGCAGCCCGCATGCTGGGCGACGCCGCAGGAACGGCAGAAGAGGACGCCGGCGACGTCGACCGACCCACGGCAAGCGATACGCTCCAGTCACGCGAGTTTGTCGAACACAAGCCGGTTGTAGACCCTGTGGGCCTGCGCACGTTGCGTATCGTGGAAGAGTTCTTCGGACAATACGACGAAGTCTACCTCACGCCTCTTCTACGGAAGCTGAGTGCGTTGCTCGAAGACGATGATCCAAAGACGGTAATCGCCGACCTTGAGGACTGCGGCGCCGTATGGCTCGAGAAACGGCAGGGCTTCCCGTACGACTACACCGTGCTTGTCATGGACGACGACCATCCCGCGGTGATAGAGGTGCGCGATACGCTCCACAAGGAGTACGAAGACCTCGCATCCGAAAGTGACGATGTCACGGAATCGGGAGACGCTGAGCCCAAACGCCGACGCCGCCGCAATAATCCGGAGCCGGTCACGATCGACTGAGGAGGTCGCGTGACCGGGTAGCGTGAGTTTCCGCGGTGAGTCGGCAACTTTTTGCCGGTCTGGCGCTTACCACTACGGTCTACAGGCAGTTAGTTATTCCGGGCGACTCTCCCGGGAGCAGGATCAGTGTCAGAGGATACCACCTCCAACGGTTCGTCGAATGCGCCCTCAAGCGGGTCGCACAATGGATCATCAACCGCGTCCCCACTTGGGGCTTCAACAGCGTCATCGGTCGCATCTGTTTTTGCGACCGTGGCTCACGCTGAGTTGACGCCGCGCCAGATCGTCGCCGAACTCGACAAGTATATCGTTGGTCAGCACGACGCAAAGAAAAGTGTCGCCATCGCCCTTCGCAATCGGTGGCGCCGACTCAACGCTGACCCCGAAATGCGTGACGAGATTGTCCCGAACAACATCATCCTGATTGGTCCGACAGGGGTTGGCAAAACCGAAATCGCCCGGCGCCTATCGAAACTTGCCGGCGCGCCGTTCCTTAAGGTTGAGGCAACCAAATTCACGGAGGTCGGCTACGTAGGGCGCGATGTGGAAAGCATCGTGCGTGACCTCACGGATATCGCCGTCAACATGGTAAGGGAGGAGCATACCAACCGCGTACAGACCCGCGCGGCCGAGATAGCGGAAGACCGCATCCTGGACATCCTGATCCCCCCAGGTCCCGAAGCGCAGCGGCAATCACCACAGCTTGGCCTGGTGGTCCCGCCGCCGCAACCTGTCGAACCCAAGCCAACGTCGGATGATGGCTTGCGCGAACGCACACGCGAGAAGTTTCGTGACAAGCTGCGCCGCGGTGATCTTGATGCCCGGGAAATCGAGATCGAGGTCAGCGCTGATCAGTCGTCCATGCTGCAGGTCTTCGGCCCGATGGGCATGGAAGAGATGGGCGTCAACCTGCAGGACATGCTGGGCAACCTGACGGGATCAAAGCGCAAAAAGCGACGCGTTGCTGTCGCAGAGGCGCGCCGCATCCTGACCCAGCAGGAAGCGCAGAAACTCATCGACATGGACAAGGTCACGCGCGAAGCTATCGAACGCGTGCAGCAAGCCGGCATCGTGTTCATCGATGAAATTGACAAGGTTGCCGGCGGCAGTACCGGTGGCCGCTCAGGCCCTGACGTCTCACGCGAGGGCGTGCAGCGTGACCTGCTGCCCATCGTGGAAGGATCGTCGATCACGACGAAGCACGGCCTCGTGCGCACAGACCATATTCTCTTTATCGCGAGTGGCGCGTTTCACGTCTCGAAGCCAAGTGACCTGATACCCGAGCTGCAGGGGCGCTTTCCGATTCGCGTCGAGTTGTCGAGCCTTGGCGAATCGGAATTCTTTGAAATACTCACGGCACCGCGCAATGCGTTATTGAAGCAGTACGAAAGCCTGCTTGCATCCGAAAACATCCGGATCGAATTCAAGGAAGAAGCCGTCCGCGCCATCGCGCGAATCGCCGCGGAGGTAAACGAAGAGGTCGAGAACATCGGCGCCAGGCGGCTGCATACAATCCTTACCACTCTTCTGGAAGAAGTCCTGTACGACGCTCCCGACGGCCTCGATACGAACCACGTGATCGTTGATGAGTCCACCGTGGAGGCGAACCTGGGCGACCTCGCGCGCAACCGCGACCTGAGCCAGTACATCCTCTAGACCTGCGGGTGCGAACAGCCGCGTCAATCAGCGCCCCACTCGCAGACCCGGCAATTCGCCGGCTATGGGACGATTGCCTGGCTCGTGCCCGTGCCGCATCTGAGCCAACGGTAACCACTGAAGATGGCACCGTCTTCCAGTCCAACGCCCACCTACCGTACCTCGATCTGCCGTATCTCGATGCGATCGATGCAGCGTCGCAGGGCTCAATACGACTGAACATCTACGATGAAAGGGCGACTTCGGTGGCAGCCGAATACACGTTCCGGCGCGGACCACTGCGTATTACCGCGCCACCGCCGCTGACCCCCGTGTCTGCGATTCTGCCAGGCGACGCGAGTGCGGTCAGGCAGATGTGTATCGACCACGCCCGGCGTGCTTCAGCGGTTCGTATAACGCTGCCACCCGGCAGCGTTGGTTCGGTCGGCGACCCGGAAGTCCCGGAAGTCCCGGAAGTCCCGAATGGCGCAGACTGGACGCAGACACGTTTTGTCACGTACATGCTCAGGCTCGCCTCCCGGGACGACATGCTGGCCGCATGGACGAAAAATCGGAGACGTACACTCGCCAAACACGCTGGTGCATTTGAACTGAGCGAGGAAAACGATGCGCATGATGTCATTGCGCGTTTTGTCGCGGAGAGCTATTCGCGTCACGGTCGCCGTCCGCCAATTCCCGAAGCCTCGCTCTCGAGGCTTGCGCGATTGTGTTGTGAATCCGGATTGTGCCGCATCTATGTATTGCGAACACACGAGGGCACACCAAGTGCGGCTGTGGCCGTGCTACTCGGCAATCGCGTCGCCTCGTACTGGATGGCCGGATCCGTACCGGGCCCGGCGATGACAGTATTGCTCGCTGAGCTGCTGGTGTCATTACACGCGGACGGGTACGTCGCGTTTGACTTTGTTGGTGCAAACACACCCTCCATCGCCGAATTCAAAAGGCGGTTTGGCGGAGCGCTGCTCCCGTATCACTCACTCCTTTGGAGGGGCAAGTCCGCCAGGGCCCTGGACTTCGCCAGCTCACTGATTCGACGAACCGGTTCTTCGCGTGGGTGAGAGAACATCCGATCAAAGCCTTAATCGCGTAGTCATCGCAAACGCGGTTATCCTCGTTGCGTTGCTACACACAATCCGATTCGGATACGATTTTGGGGCATCCGACCAGGACGAGTTCGTTCCCGCCGCCCTGCGGGCTCTTGATACCACATTGTTCAAAAGTGACTGGCTGGTCATGTGGCAGAGCGCGGGATTCAACGTCCGCACGCCGACTATCATGCTCCTGTCGGCACTGGGGTCGGTGCTGTCTATTCAGGGTGCAGCCCTGCTGCTGTACATCGCCTCATTTGCCCTGATTGCGCTTGCGGCAATCCGACTCGTGCAACTGGTCACAAACAGTCGTGTCGCCGTCTTTATCGCGCCCGTTCTGATGCTCGTTGCAACACCCCGCTTTACGTTGGGTGGCAACGACCTGACGCATACGTTGTTGGTTCCTAGTATGCTCGCGTGGGCTCTTGCGCTGCACGGCGTCGTCATGTTACTCAAGCGGCGCCACCTTGCTGCCGGACTTCTCTTCGGACTTGCGACGCTGTTCCAGCCGCTCGTGGGTATTCAGACTGCGGGGTTGTCCGTGCTGGCCGTAGCGGCAACGTCGCCACGCGCCACTATGCTCGGCGAAGTGCGGCGCCTGCTGAGTGTCGCTGTTGTTGCCGCTCTGGTTGCCAGCCCGGTCCTCCTGTTTATTCTGCGGACTCAGCTTGGCGGCGGTGCCTCGGTGCCGGCAGCACGAGAATTTGACCTCCTCGTTCGCATTCGCGCGCCACATCACTTTCTACCAACGGCCTACCCCGCCGAGTCATTTCTACGATTTGGCGTGCTTGCGGTCGCCGGATTGTCGGCCACGATGCTCGCGCCGGTGCTCAAACCGCTCAGGCGATTCTTGATCGCACTGTATTTGGTCGTTGCCGTTGCATGCGTCGGGTACGTCCTGGGTGTCGTACACCTTGAGCTGCTCCCCGTCGCGAAGATGCAACTCATGAAGTCGACCGTGCTGATCAAAGTATTTGCATGTGTGGCTGTAAGCGCTTCTGTTGGGGTGCGCCTCACCGAGCGACACAAATCGCGGACAGGAGAGAGCAACCTTTTTCATCACCTCGGCTCATCAAAAGGCACAACACTCGCCCTGCTCGGATTGCTTGCCGGGACGGTCACCATGGCGAACTTCGTACCGGCGCTCGGTCAACGCTTTGGTATCATGGACCGGCGCGACTCATCGTGGTCCGCGCTGCATGATTGGGCGAGAAGTAGTACCCCGATAGACGATCTTTTTGCTGTACCGCCTTCCAATTCAGACATGCGGACCTTCAGCAGGCGCGCCGTCGCCTCCAACTTCAAGGCCTTTGCGTTTCAGCCCGAGGCGATGTTGGAGTGGAACACACGGCTCGTTGCGTTCAGCAACAATCCGGATATTGCGACGCACTTTATCCCGGGTAACGAACTTGATGCCAGTTACGAGACGATGGAAACCGCCGACCTCCTGGCGATTGCCGACCGCTACGGTGTTGATCACTTCGTACGAAGAACCCGCGTCACGGAAACAGACTCCGCATCCGCAACACGCGTTCGACTGCTGCAAACGCTTGTCGGATCACGGGCTGGCGTTGGCGACAGCCTCTTCGTGTACACTACGGTGACAGAGTGACCGCCGGCCGATCCATACTTGGTCGCATCCTTGGATCCAACCTGAGGCGACACACAGCAACGTTGCTATCCGGTTCGGGTATTGCGCTTGTTGTCTCGCTTGGACTTCAGCCCGTGCTGGCACGCTTATACGCGCCGTCGGCCTTTGGTGTAGCTGATGCGTTTGTGTCGATCGTTGCGTTGGTTCTGCCGTTTGCGAGCCTCAAGTACGAAGACGCCATCATGATACCAGAGAACGACGACGAAGCAGCAACTATCCTCGGCTTGGCGTTCTCAATCGCCGTGGCTGTGTGCCTGGTGCTGACTCTGGCACTTCCGTTCCGCGAGGCAATCGGCACTGCCGTTGGCAGCCCCGAACTGGGACGGTGGCTGTGGCTTGCACCATTCGCGGTGCTACTGTACCGGGTTAGCGAGCTTGCTGAACTTTGGACAGCACGAGCTCAGCGCTTTCGAGCGGCTTCTGCGGCGACGGCGGCACGTTCGGTGTCGACGGGTGCGGTGCGGGTCGCGATCGGAGTGCAGGCGCCGGTGCATGTCAGCCCGCTGGGGCTCATCGTCGGGTTTATTTCAGGGTACGCAGCGTCCCTTCTTGTGCTGGTGTTCGGGCGTCTCCCCCGTGTCCTGCATCTGCTCAAAACTCGATCGGCGCGGGCGATGCGTGCGGCGGCGGCGCGTTTCCGGCGATTCCCGATGTTCTCTATGCCGTCAGCGCTGCTGTCGTCGGGCGCCGGGCGCCTGCCTTTTCTGCTTCTGCTTTTCTACTTCGACGAAAGCACGGTCGGACTGTTTGGGCGGGCATTCACTGCTGTGATGGTTCCGTTGACGCTCGTAGGCTCCGCGGTGTCCCGCTCGTTCTTTGTCCACGCGGCGGAGTCAAGCCGTCAGCAGACGCTGGACCGGGTTTCGGGCCGAGTGCACGACCGTATGGTGATGGTTGCCATGCTGCCGGCCGTCACGATCCTTGTCGCGGGGCCGCAGTTGTTTGGCGTTGTCTTTGGAAACGACTGGACGATCGCCGGCGATTTTGCTCGCGTTGCAATGCCCTGGTTCGCGCTTGCCGGCATTACCTCTCCCCTGACGCGCATCTTCGATGTCAGTGAGCGTCAGCGGGCCGACTTCGTCGCCTCCCTCCTGACCTTTGTCGCGGTTACGGCAGGTTTTGTGGCAGGCTGCCTTTCTGGTGACGCGGTGCGCGCCATCCTGATCGGTGCCACAGCGGCTGCTATCGCACGCATCGCGCAACTCACGTTACTGCTCCGAATTGCCGGCGTACCGCTGACGGAAGCGATCGCTCCTTACGTTCGTTACGCCTTGTACGCAACGCCGCTTGCCGCCCTGCTCGTAGCCGGTGCAGCGTCCGGGTCAGGCGCAGCCGTGCTGTTCGCAGCCCTGTTCGGGATGGCTGTCTACGGACTCTTCTGCCTCAGAAAACTGACGGCCTGAACTGATCCGACCAACCTGACCCGACCAGGCCCGAACCTGATCTACAGGATAGACCGGAATGTGCCAGACTCGGGTTCGTCACCTTGAACGGAGGCATCGGCCGATGCAGAACCGTTAGAAGCGCCATGCACGCTTCCATTGTCGCCTGATCCGCAATACTCCTCAAACGCGCGAACGAGGTCCGTCGCAATCGCACTTGCTGACCGGCCTTCGATGTTTCGTCGTTCGAGGATAAACACCGGAACGCCCGATTTGAACAGCGCCATAAAGGGCGAGGACGGCGGAATTCCCGGCAGGTATTCTCTTGCCCGCGCCGTGGCTTCGAGGTCCTGTCCGGCGAAGACGGTAACAAAGCGATCGGGCCGCACCTTGCTCTGCTGCGCCAGCGTGACAGCCGGCCGCGCCATTGCCGCTGCACAGCCGCAGACCGAGTTGACAACCAGCAATATCGTTTCGTCGGAATCAACGCCGAACACGCTGTCAACGCTTGCCGCGTCGTGTAATTCTTCTACTCCGATTCTGGTCAGCTCAAGACGCATTGGCGCAACGAGCGCTTCAGGATATGGCATAGTTGATCAGTTCGTTCTCAATAGACTCAATGGAGGGAGGCCTGCAACGCAGGGCGCCCGGCGAGTACGATCCCGCCGGGTTCACGTGTACGGAGAACCGCCCGGTCGGATCCTTCACGGACGGGCGCGCGCGTACTAGGTCAGACCTTCGGCATCTTCGGCAGATCCTGCGCTACATCGGCGCGCTCCATCTCCCACGGCTCGGGGCCGTCGCTGACGATCTGCTCCTTGGCACGGGCGGCGGCTTCGCGCACCCGCGTCCGCAATTCGTTGCTCGTCTCAACGACCTGCTTTTCGACCTTCGAGAGGTTCTCCTCGACTTCGTTCAGCTGCTTTTCCAGGCGATCTGTGTACGCGCGCAACTGCGAAGCAACCTTCTTGCGATTCTCCTCACCTGATTCGGGAGCCATGAGCATTCCAGCTACCATTCCCGCGCCGAACGCGACTGCGGTAGAGAATGCGACCGCTAGTCCTTTACCCATCGTTTGTACCTCAGTTATATGTCTGCCTTCAATCCGCCCTATCCCGGCGTCTTGTGAATATGACGCCGCGAATTCTTCGTAGTCAACTCATCCCGGAACTGCCACCGCGCGATCGACACCTCGAGGTACCATGACCGGCAGGTACCATGACCTGCGTGTAGCATGACCGGCGAGGCGTTGCCGGTAGGAACTACCGGCCGTCGTTGCCGGCATTCAATTCCGGCTTACATTCGCCTCACCGGTTTCCGATACTTCCAAGTGCGTACGAGGTGATCGGTCCGATGTTTGACTACCCGATTCTTTACCGAACGCTTTGTCGAGCGGTTCCCCCTAATAGACGGATTTTGCGTGTATCCATGGTGCTGAGCGAATCAAATCACCTTGCGCGAGCGGCGGGCTTTTCCGCCCTTATTGTCGCGCTTTCCGGATGCGCAGCCACGTCGCCGTTGCCTGACTCATCTGCCGCGCGTAGCCGAGACATCGCCATCAAAACGACAACCACCGTTCCTCGCACCACCCACCCCGCTGACGCCGCCTCGACCACCGGCCCATCAGCGATTGACACCGAAATCGAGGACCGCAGACAGGCGCTCATCCAGTCAGTTGATTCCTGGATGGGAACGCCGTACCGATTTGGCGGGACCGACCGGTCCGGCGTCGATTGCTCCGCATTTGTCCGCTCAGTTTACCGTGAGGCCCTCGATCTGAGGCTGCCGCGAACTACAGGCGAACAGCGTCGAGCCGGGACCGTGATTGACGGCTCGGAGGTTGGTTTCGGCGACCTTGTGTTTTTCCGCATCAGCCGCACCCAGGGGCACGTCGGGGTCATCATCGGGGACGGACAATTTGCGCACGCCTCCACGAGTTCGGGTGTGACCGTTTCCAATCTCGACGAGCCATACTGGCGGTCGCGATTTGATCGCGCGGTCAGGTTCGACCCGGTGATTGCACGTGCAGAGCGTTCGCCAGTTACCGCCGTACCGCGCACATCGGCTGGCGGAACCGCACAGGCCGACCGGGCGCCTTCTTATCCGGCACGCGGTGCCGGGCAGCAACAACCCCAGACGCAGCCGCAGCGCCGGGGTTGGTAGTGCGTCGTCTCAAGCCGACCCGGCGGCTGGTCGCATCGGGCAAATACGGGGATCCGAATCGTTTCACGCGCGTGTAAGGCGACCCCAAAGGCATACCCGCGCCATTCCAATTTCCGCCGCGACCGCAAGGTTGTGGCGTTTGTATTTTCGCGCAACCACCGAAAGCATCCACCCATGAGCGACAAACCTGTATACCTGACTGCAGACGGTCTCCAGAAGCTCAAAGACGAACTCCAGTACCTGCGCACGAAGGGTCGCGCTCAGATCGCCGAGGCAATCGCGGAAGCGCGCGCCCAGGGCGACCTCTCTGAGAATGCCGAGTATGACGCCGCAAAAGAAGAGCAGGGGCACCTCGAGGCACGCATCGCCAAAATGGAGTCAACCATCGCAAACGCTCGACTGGTTGACGAAACCAAGGTGGATTCATCCAAGGCCTTCATCTTGAGCAACGTCAAGGTGAAGAACCTCAAGACAAAGTCTGAACAGCTCTACACGCTCGTCTCGCCCGAAGAAGCAGATCTCGCGTCCGGGCGGATCTCCATCAAGAGCCCGATCGGAAAAGGCCTGCTCGGGAAGTCGGTTGGCGACGTCGTAGAGGTGTCGGTTCCGGCCGGCGTCGTCAAGTTTGAGATCGTCGAAATCTCCCGATAGCGGATGGTGTCGATACGACGATGATTGATCTCCGCAGTGACACGGTTACACGCCCGTCAGCGGCAATGCTGCAGGCCATGACGGCGGCCGAAGTCGGCGATGACGTGTTCGGAGAAGATCCCACCGTCCGTAAACTCGAAGAGACCGTCGCGGGGCTGCTCGGCAAAGAGGCAGCCCTCTTTGTACCAACCGGTACCATGGGCAACCAGCTCGCCGTGCGGGCCCACACGAACCCGGGCGACGAAGTAATCGTCGGGCGATCGTGCCATGTGTTCAACTACGAATCTGGGGCGGCATCGGCGCTATCAGGCGTTCAGCTTCATCCGGTCGAGCGGCCGGATGGGTTCATGGACGCCGACCTGGTTCGGGACGCCATCCGACACGGATACTACTGGGAGACGCCGACCCGGTTGATCTGTCTCGAGAACACGGTTAACAAAACAGGCGGCCGTATCGTCCCGCCTGAACTGACATCCGCGATCAAGTTGGTCGCCGATGAACACGGTCTGGCGATGCACCTGGATGGCGCTCGCCTTTGGAATGCCGCGGTAGCGTCTGACACTCCGCCGCAAACGCTCGCCGCACCGTTCGCCTCGGTAAACGTGTGCTTGTCCAAGGGACTTGGGGCGCCGCTCGGCTCTGTGCTCGCGGGCTCCCGATCGTTTATCCAACGAGCGCACCGGTTCCGCAAGATGTATGGCGGCGGTATGCGCCAGGTTGGCGTCGTGGCAGCCGCCGGACTGTTCGCCCTGGAGCACAACATCGACCGGCTCGACGACGACCACGCCAACGCACGCCTTCTGGCCGAGGGGATCTGTGAGTCCCGCGGCGTCGCGATCGACCCCGATACCGTTGACACCAACATCGTTATGTTCGGGGTTCCGAAGAACAAGGCACTGGAACTCGTTGCTGCTCTGGACGCTGAGGGAGTTCGCGTCGTGCCGTTTGGGCCATCGACGATACGTGCGACGACGCATCTTGATGTAAATCAGCATGAAGTTGAGCGTGCGGCCGAGGTAATAAGTAAAACTGTTGCTGCCTTCGCATGACACGATCCGAAGACCCGTCTGACGCCGGCGCTGGTCTCCCCGCCGACCCGACTGTGCTGACACGCATTGCTTCAGAGTTCGGGACACCGACGTACGTGTACTTCGAGGACGTGATTTCTGATCGTATCCGTGCGCTCCGGCATGCAGTTGGCGGTATTGGTTCGCGCCTTCTGTACGCGATGAAAGCAAATGCCAACGCTGACGTTCTCGAAACCGTTCGAGGCGAGGGCGTGGGAATTGATGCGGTGTCGCCGGCCGAAGGTACGC
>JAUIJQ010000040.1 GCA_030431165.1 Rhodothermia bacterium
TGATGGAGCGGCGTGTACGGCAGCATAAACCCGAGCGTATTCTGCCCTGGAGCAACGGACTCTGCGATGACTGAAACGGCGCCGGCATCCGATGTGCGCGCTCCGGGCACGTGGGCTTCGGGCACGAGCGCGGCGGGCACGTGCGCGGCGGGCAAATGTGCTCCAGGCAAATATCCCGGGCGCGGCAGCAGCACAATTGGTCGGGCCGGCTGACGCAGCAAAGCCTCCTCCTCGGGAGACACGGTACACCACTGCCGAATTGCATCGACGTCTCGCGCCATCAACGCGAACGGCTTGTGGGCGCGGTGCTTCCGCCTGCGCAACGTCTGCACCGCAGCATCATTTGTGGCGTCAACCGCCAGATGAAATCCGCCAACGCCGCGCATCGCGACTACCGCGCCACCGAGGAGTGCTTCGATGGTCGTTGCAACAACGTCATCGGTCTCCACCAGCGACCCGTCGCTCCGAACCAGGCGCAGTGACGGACCACAAACCGGGCACGCATTCGGCTGCGCATGGAACCGACGATCTTCGGGATTCTCGTACTCGCGGCGACACGTTTCGCACAACGGAAACACATCCATCGATGTGTTCGGACGGTCGTACGGGATCGACCGAACAATCGTGTAGCGCGGACCGCAATTTGTGCAGTTGATAAACGGGTAGCGATACCGGCGGTCGTTCTCGTCGAACAACTCACGCAAGCAGTCGTCGCAGGTCGCAACATCCGGCGAGATGTACGTGGATGCCGAACGGTGCCGGCCCGATTCGACGATGTGGAATCCCGATGCGCCGACGGGCGTGTCCTCGACCACTGAGACACCTTCGATGACGGCAAGCGTTGGCGCCTCACTGCGAATGCGAGCAAGGAATCCGTCGAGATCAACGTCGACCCCCTCGACATCTAGGTCAACACCGGCTTCGTCGTTACAGACGGTCCCCGCAATGTGACACTCCCGGGCCAGACGATAGACAAATGGCCTGAATCCGACGCCCTGAACGATTCCGTCGATGTGGATTCGCCGGCGCGACACGGATATGTCGGCGGGGTTAGCCATCAGCTCTCCACCAGTGCGGCCGGCGTGCGCTCGCTGACGAGTTCCCGCAGCCAGGCATACCATGCATCGAGGCCAAAGCCAGATCGGCAGGAAACCTCGAAGATCTTCAGATCGGGATTGATGCTCAGCGCATTGCGCCGAACGGTCTCAACATCGAAGTCGGATGTTCCAAGCAGATCAACCTTGTTGATCACCATCACCGAGCTGCGGCGGAACATCGCCGGGTACTTGAGCGGCTTGTCGTCACCTTCGGTTGTGCTGATCAGGACAACCTTCATGTCTTCGCCCAGGTCAAATCCCGACGGACAAACCAGGTTGCCCACATTTTCAATGATCAGCAGCTCGACATCCTCGATGTCCATGTCGCTTAGCACACCCGTGATCATGCGGGCGTCGAGGTGACAGCTTCCCCCGGTAACGAGTGGCTTCACCCGCTCCCCGCCGGCTCGCACGAGCCGATCCGCATCGTTCTCTGTCTGAACGTCACCGGCGATCATGGCGATTCTCAATTCCGAACCTAGTGCTTCAAGCGTGCGCTCAAGCAACGAGGTCTTTCCGGATCCCGGAGACGAGACAAAATTCAGCGCCACAATCTCACGTTCTTTCAGCGACGTCCGAATGTCAGCCGCGAGTCGATCGTTCTCTGAAAGGACTTTTTTCTTGACCTCGATCTTCTCAGCCATGATTTCGACCTCCGTGTCTTCGGGAAAACCTCTGTGTCTTCGGAAAAAATTCGTCAGGATTCAGCCGGCGCAGGCCGCTGGAGAGCGGCATCAGTGGAAAGCGGGTCGGGGACTTCGATGTAGGCGATATCCAGTTCGAAGCCTCCATCCACACGAACGGATGGGTCACCGCACGACGGGCAGAGAAACGTCACCTGATCGGTGGTGCTCGACAGGCCGCACTTATTGCACGTCAGGGTCAGGGGGACCGACTCAATGTCGAGCCGACAGCCGCCAAGCTCAGAGTCCTGGCAAATCACGTCGAACGAGAAGGTCAACGCGTCGGGCAACACATCGCTGAGAACGCCGATGCGCAGGCCAACCTTGTCCACGGCATCGAGGTCACGCGCACGCTTCTCCCGGATGACCGTGTCAAAAATCGACTGCGCAATGGCCAACTCGTGCATCCGACTACCCCACCAATCTGGTTGGGGCAAGCACACACCTACGCTGGTTCAACAATCCGGCCCGCCCTGCGCCTGCTTGCCCTGACTACAGTTAACGCAGAACCAGAACACGCGCCAATGGGACCAATCCCCCAAGATTTGCAGGGGAATTCCCTACTTCACCAACACCATCTTGTCGGTGGCAACGAAGTTGCGGCCCTGGACACGGTAGAAATAAACCCCACCGGCCAGCGACGACCCGTCGAAGTGCACCTCAGTCGGGCTCGACGCCTCGACAATGCCGTCGTGCAGAACATCAACGCGCTGCCCCGCGAGGTTGTACACCTCAACAGTAACCGGCTGCGTTTCGCGCACTGTCACGGTGAAGGTCGCTTCGGCCCTGAATGGATTCGGAAACACCTCGCTGATCGCAAAACCGCCCGGGAGCGCCAGGTCAAGTTCAACTTCTGGACTGTAGGTAACCGCGCCGTCGAGTTCAACGATGCGCAGTCGGAACACCTGCGTGCCGTAGTCCACATCTTTAAGACGAACGACATAGTCGCCCGCAGCGCCGGTCGCCGGAACCGTTTCGACGGTCTGGAAGCCCTGCTCACCGCGCTGCTCGACATCGAACTGCGCAATGCCGTCGCTTGACAGGATCGACCAGCGTAGCTGCACCTGAGCGTCGTCAACGATCTGACCCGTGAATCCGGCCAACTCAACAGCAAGCGGGTTTTCGGGCTCCGTCGTAAAGGTCATGTCACCAAGCACAACCTCGTTCGAATCAGAGTCGTAAGCTCGAATGCGGTAGTGGTACTGCGTGTTGAACAGGAGCCCGGTAAGATCGATGCTCTCGTCAACGTGCAGCGTACCCGTTACGACAGAGTCACCGTAGGCAGCCGTCAGCCCGTACTCGAGCGTCGTCCGTACCCACTCATTCGCTTCGTAGTCGATCGTCGCCGTGTTGTTTACCGGAGTGGCATCGACCGACGTAATGCTTGGTGGTGTTGTGTCGGCAAGGTCCACCAGTTCCATGTTGTTGGCACCAACCTCACCGTAGTAATCGTCAACATGCCCGAGTCCGGCGAATCCGGCAAAGCCGTCAAGTGGAATCGGCGCGTTGACGGTTGACGGACCGTGAATCGTCCAGCTCACGCCGTCGTCCGAATAGGAGACCGTGAAGTCATTGCCTTCGCGCTTCATGCGCATCCAGATCGGGGCCCCGTCATACGCCTGCAGTTCGGTGCGAAGCACCTCCGTGTGTGGCCATCCGACCTGCTCCCGATAATACAGTACGTCTACGCCCTTCCAGTTGAATGACTGCGAGTAGATCTCGGAGTCTCCATCCAGCGACGCCCTGAATAGCGCAGCGCCTTTTGAGTGCGAGAACAACATGCCGTTGTACTCTTTCAGGAACGCCGTAAACTCAAAATTCCCCGATATCGGCTTATAGACGTAGCTGTGTCGGTCAGCGCTGTTGAAGAGGCTTGTACCCGAGGAGTAGACGTAGAACGTCGAGTCACTGTCGTCAAACCGCATGTATCCCGGCAGCGTCTGCGTACCAACGTCCGTAAACAGCCAGCTGTCGATGACCGGGTCATTGGGGTGCGCAACCGTCGTGAAAGTGCCAGAGCTGTCAACTGTGACGTTTCCATTTGCGTCGGTGACAATGACGGCAAAGTCGTAGTCGAGTCCGGCGGCTGGCGAGTACCGTTGAGGGGTAGTGCCTTTCCGGAAGAAGTTCAGCAGTTCGGAGTGTGACGTCTTATAAATCCCGTCATTGCCAAGCGTGCTGAATGGTTCCACGGGGCCGCCTGTCGGGCGGATCCAGAAATCGGCAACCGTCGCGTTGTCGGTGTCAAACGACACCGTGAAGGAGTGCTCTGTGACGGCATCAACTGAGATATTCGAGATGACGGGATACGACTCGGTCGTAAACGTGTCATCAGGATCCTGCGTGCTGTTCAGCCCGGCATCGGTGGCGGTGACCTGGAAATGATACAGCGTTGACTCTGACAAGCCGGGCAGTACCACGTCATGCGACGTTGCAAGGGTCGGGTCAGATTCCTGGCTTCCGTAGTTGGTATCGAGTCCGTAGTCGATAACAATGGTCGAGGCTACGTCGGTCGTCACAGTGACGATCGCAGAGTCGGGTGCGATGTCAACCGTAACATTCGTGATCACCGGCTGGGCGAACGAGACACCGACGGCGCCGAAGAGCAGTGCAACGGAAAGAGCGACAGATTTTAGCCGCATGGCGTGAAACGTGGTTTTAAGCAGGATCATTCCCGTGTATGAGGACGGATGGCGCGCGCGTTCTCATTTCGAGAATGCGGCCACTTCCCAAAAAGAAGGTCTCTTACAACATCCGGGCCTATCCCGACCAAGCTGCCGGTCGAGATGCCGTCATCCAAGATCTGTGAGCCGCCACTTGCACAAAAGGCCGAAAAAAGGGGCCAATTGAAGTTCGCCCGCGATGTGGCAGACGCCGATCGGGGTCTACGACTGCGTGCAACTGTCTGCGTTTGCGTCCCACTTTCAGACATCCGTCTCAACCAGAGGCGGCGTCGGATGGGGCTATCCCTCCATAACGCCCGGCACCTCGAAGCGATCCCCGTTTACGCTGAACGATGCCGAAATCTCGACGCTGTTTCGCAGAAGCGCCGCTACCGTGCAGTACGTCCTCAGTGAAAGCCGAACCGCACGCTCAACCTTGGCCGTGTCGAGATCGCCTTTGGCCGAAAAGTGCACGTGGAGCCTGGTAATCATCGAAATCGGCTTGCCGCCATCACGCTCAGCTATCACCTCGACGTCCAGATCTTCGAGTGGCTGGCGGCCCTTTTCAAGGATGGACACGACATCAACCCCGCTGCACGAACCAAGCGCCATTGGAATGAGCTGCAGCGGCGAGACGCCGGCAGCGCCCGATCCACCCGATCCGTCGATGTCGAGCGTATGGCCATCCGGCCCGACACCACGAAAATGGAAATGACCGTCGATCTGGGAGAGGCGTACGCGCATGTCAGCGCGAACGCCATCGTTCGGGGTATCTTCGTATCCGCTATCGGCCATTCCGCTCGCGTTCAGGTTGGCTTGACAAGATGTGTAGGCGCTCTACGTTCGGCACAAAGATAGCGTCAAAAAGGAACCACTCGGCTACCTGAGCCTGTAAGTCGAGATTGAGCTGCACACACCCGGCCAACTGCTAATCCCACGCCGCAATGATTGGAGCTATCGGCTATCTGCTGGTCATAAGTACGTTTGTTGGTACCGTTGTCGCTATGTGGACCTTT
Source organism: Rhodothermia bacterium (assembly GCA_030431165.1). Classification (GTDB taxonomy): domain Bacteria; phylum Bacteroidota; class Rhodothermia; order Rhodothermales; family JABDKH01; genus JANQRN01. Next base: position 5,460 of record JAUIJQ010000040.1, read on the forward strand.
GGGCGGGCCGCCAGGGACATTGGCGGCGCATCCACGCTCCGCATTGCACGTGGCGCATGGATCGGTGCTACCATTGCCGCGCTCGCGACGTTCGGCCTGTTGATCGGCCTCGTCGTGACGCACCAGTTCCAGTTCGCGTATGTATTCGACAACTCGTCACGTGAGCTGCCGCTGCACTTCCTTGTATCCGCGTCGTGGGCCGGCCAGGAAGGGTCTTTCCTTGTATGGATCGTGCTCAACTTCTTTGTTGGTCTCGCGGTGATTAAATGGGCGCGCGAGTACACCGCGCCGGTCATGTTTGTCATTGCGCTCTGCCAGGCATTCCTCGTCTCGATGATCGTCGGCATCAAGCTTGGCCCGCTCGCAATTGGTTCGTCACCATTCCTCACACTCGCCGAGAAATTCCCCGACGCCCCGGCGCTGCAGGCGGGGCTCATTCCGCAGGACGGCAGCGGACTCAATGACCTGTTACAGAACTACTGGATGGTCATTCACCCACCCACGTTGTTCCTCGGGTTTGCGCTGATGATTGTACCGTTCGGCTACGCGGTGACCGCGCTCTGGAAGCGGCGATACGTCGAGTGGGTACGCCCCGCGCTACCGTGGACGCTGGCCGCCGTGCTCGTCCTCGGCATTGGAATCGCCATGGGCGGATACTGGGCCTACGTCACACTCAGCTTCGGCGGATACTGGGCCTGGGACCCTGTAGAAAACTCGTCCCTCGTCCCTTGGCTCATCGGGGTGACGGCCATCCACACGATGATTATCCAGAAGCGCAGTGGACACGCCCAAAAGGCATCGCTGTTGCTTACGATCCTGGCGTACATGTTTGTGGTGTACTCGACGTTCCTCACACGCTCGGGAATCCTCGGCGATATCTCCGTCCACTCCTTTGTTGATCTCGGACTCTACAACCAGTTGCTCCTCTGGATTCTGACGATGGGCGCTGTTGGGTTTGGGCTGTTCATCGCGCGTTACCGCGAGTTGCCCGTTCCCGACAACCAGCCGAACGTCTGGTCGCGCGAGTTCATGATTTTCTGCGGCGCGATGTTGCTGTTCGCCACGTCGCTGGTCGTGATCATGGGTACCAGCGCCCCAATCCTTGGTCGTATTGTCAGTGACAATCCTTCGACGGTCCCCATCGCATTCTACAACAAGTGGGCAACGCCCCTTTCGGTTGGTGTTGTATTCCTCTGCGGAATCGGCCAGCTGCTGTGGTGGAACAAGATGGACGTCGCGCGTCTGAACCGCAGTGTCACGCGGCCGGTTGTGCTTGCGATGGTTGCCACTATTCTCGTGCTCGTGTTCACGCCGTTCATCGAGCGCACGGCGCCCGCGGTGGCAGCGGCCGTTGATTCGGGCTCAACGGGTCAGGCCGCGCTCGCCGGGTTGTTTGGTCAGCTATCTGAGTCCGTCCAACTATACGGGGCCGGGCTGATCCTCGTCGTCCTTGTCTTCGTCACGTTCTTCGCCTTCTTTGGAAACGGCATGGTCCTTTTCCGGATTGGTCGCGGCAATCCCAAGCTGGCCGGTGGCGCCCTGTCTCACGTTGGCTTCGCCGTACTGATTCTCGGCATCATCGCCTCCAGTGGTTTTTCGCGGCCGGTCGCGCAGCCGCAGGACATCGCCGCCGGGCGAGAGAATTTCATTCTCGAACGCGGACAGACGGCACGTGTCGCTGATTACGTTGTGAGCTACGCCGGACGCGACACAACCGACCGTGGCCGTCCGCGCTACATCATCGAGATCACCGATTCCCGCGGGCGGTCAGCTACCGTGAAGCCGGTAGTTTATCAGAGCAACCGCGATCAGTGGATCCAGCATCCGGATATCAGACTGGGCATTGCCAAAGACTTGTTCGTTGCGGTCACACCCAACCAGATGCTTGACACCGACGGCCAGGGAAGCGGCGAAGTTGCCATGGCCATGGGTGACTCGCTTGTCGTTGGAGACAACGCATACGAGATCGTTTTCCATCGTTTCGAAATGCAGGAGGAAACGGAATATCACACCGACGACACAGAGATCGCCGTCGCTGCCGTCCTCAACATCACCAATCTCGCGACGGGTGAACAGCGCGAGTTCAAGCCGCTCTTCCTCGTCGACGGTACAGGACAGACGCGCTCCGTGCGCAACGAGCTTCCGGAATGGCAGTTCGCCGTATCGTTTACCGGCATGAACGTCGACAGCGGGCAAGTCAGACTCGCACTTGAAGGTGTAACCGTCGCACCGGAAGACTGGATCATTGTACAGGCACTCGAGAAGCCGCTCATCTTCCTCGTCTGGCTTGGCATCATCCTCCTTTCAGCCGGATTTGTGGTTTCCATCGTGCGTCGCATCGCCGACCAAAAACTGGCGATTCAGCGCGGCCTGGCATAATGGCCGGTGCGCTCGATGCTTTTCTTGCGCCTGTCCAGTTCCTGAAAGGAGTTGGCCCGGCCCGGGCAGAAGTGCTCGAGGCCGCCGGGATTTCGACAAACCTGGATCTGCTCCAGTACTACCCGCGCCGGTACCTGGACCGCTCGAACACGTGTACCGTTCGTGAACTGGCAACCGCCGACGGACCCGCAACCGTAATTGCGACAGTCCGGGCGACTGCAGACATAAAGCGGCGCCCGCGACGCTTTGAAGTGGTGTGCGAGGACGATGAGGGGCAGCGGTTCCGTTGTGTCTGGTTCCGACGCGTCAACTGGGTATCAAGCGCATTTGCAAGCGGTGATCGTGTGGCCTTCCACGGGCGTGCAAAGATGTTCCGTGGCCAGCCGTCTATGTCGCATCCAGAGTTCGACAAACTCGACGAGGACGCACCGAAGCTCGACACCGGCCGCATCATCGCCCTTTATCCCGGAACGGCCGAGTTGCAGAAGGTTCGACTGTCAAGCAAGGCATTTCGGCGAATCATCTTTGGACTGATTCGCGACCACGGTTTGTCGTTTCCGGAAATTCTTCCGGATGATATCCGCGAGCGTTATTCGCTCATAGAGGGCCGCGTAGCACTGCGCGCGATTCACTTCCCGAAGAACCAGGAAGAGCTCGACGCGGCGCGTCGACGACTGATCTTCGAGGAGCTGTTCTTCTTTCAGCTCATGCTCGGGAAGCTGCGGGTGACGAGAACGCGCGCACGCGCACCTCGGTTTGATGCGCCCGGTCATGCCGCGCAACGCTTCATCGCAAACCTTCCGTTTGCGCTGACGAAAGGACAGGAAAGAGTCATAGGCGAAATCGCTGCAGATACCCGGTCCGGGAAACAAATGAACCGACTGCTGCAGGGTGACGTGGGCAGCGGCAAGACGGTCGTCGCCGTTGCAGCGATGATGCAGGCCATCGACTCTGGATACCAGGCGGCATTTATGGCGCCGACCGAAATCCTGGCTGAGCAACACTACGCGAATCTTCGTCGCTACTTCGACTTTCTCGAGGTGAACACCCGGTTACTTGTTGGCGGGCAACGCAAGCAGCAGCGCCGCGAAATCCTGCAGGACATCGCATCGGGCAACACCCGGATCGTCGTTGGCACCCACGCCCTGATCCAGGAGGGCGTTGAATTCGCACGACTTGGGTTGACCGTTGTTGACGAGCAACATCGGTTCGGCGTCATGCAGCGTGCCGAAATCACATCGAAGGGACATCGCCCCCACGTGTTGCTGATGACGGCCACGCCGATTCCACGGTCACTGGCGCTGACGCTTTACGGGGATCTTGACGTCAGTGTCATGCGCGAGCGGCCGGCCCATCGAAAACCGATTCGGACCGTGCTTGCCGGCGAAAAACAACGGCCGCAAGTGTACCGCGCACTTACGGGTGAACTGGCCCAGGGCAGGCAGGTCTATGTGGTCTACCCGCTGGTCGCAGAAAGCGAGAAGCTTGACCTAAAAGACGCGGAGTCAGGGCTTCAGACCCTCCGGGCCGCCTTTCCCGATACAACGGTTGATCTATTGCACGGCCGGATGTCGTCAGAGCAAAAGGAATCCGTCATGCGCCGTTTTTCGGCGGGCGAGACAGGTATCCTCGTAGCCACCACGGTCGTCGAGGTTGGCGTCGACGTACCCAACGCCACGGTAATGGTCATCGAACACGCCGAGCGATTCGGATTAAGTCAGCTACACCAGCTTCGCGGGCGCGTCGGGCGAGGAGCCGCTGAAAGCACCTGTTACCTGATGGCCGGCGTCAAGCGAACGGAAGAGGCGGGCATCCGACTACAGGCAATGGTTGACACAAACGACGGCTTCAAGATCAGTGAGACCGATCTGCGCCTGCGGGGCGCGGGTGACTTCTTTGGTACAAAACAAAGCGGCGTCGCTGAGTTTCGAATTGCAGACCTGACGCGAGACGGCGAGGTGCTGACCGCGGCACGCGAGGCCGCACTGTCTATCACCGAGGCAGACCCTGCGTTTGATACCGAAGCGAACCGCGTCATGGGAGCCTACTACAACGCTTTCTACGTGGACCGGCGGATGCCCCTGGCGAAGATCGGGTAGACCTAGTGCACGTACGAAGCGGCGTTGATGTCGATCGTGCAGCCTGTTGCGTGGTCAGCAAGCCCACTGGCGAGCAATACAGCAAGCGGCGCAATGTCATCCGGCTCGGTAAGCCGCGGAAGCGCGATCCCCTGCATCACAAACGACTCCCCGTACAGTCGGATGGCGTCCTCAGCCATATCAGTCCGGATAAACCCGGGAGCCAGCAAGAACGCTTTGACGCCCTGCGGCCCAAGTGATCGCGCGATCGACCGGGTGAACGACACGAGTCCCCCTTTTGAAGCGGCGTACGCCATGAAGTCGGCGGTGTCTCCACGGAAGGCGGCTCGCGACGAAACGCTAATGATTCGTCCGCCGTCCCGATCGGCATTATGTGAGATGAAGTGCTGCGCGGCAAGCCGTGACAGGAGAGCGGGGGCTTTGAGGTTGATCGCCATCGTGAGATCCCACGCGTGCTCCCACTGATCCGTTGACAAACTGAGCGGCATTTCAGCGGCAATGCCTGCATTGTTTACGAGGACGTCGAGCCCGTCGAGGCCGGCAACCGCGTCTGCAAACAAACGCTTTGTCTCATCAGCACGAGACAGGTCGGCTTTGACCGCAATACACTGGGTCGGGTATCGGTCCTTGATCCCGAGGGCGGCATCAGCGGTTCGGTTGTAGTGCAGGCATACGCTTGCACCGGCTTCCAGTAATCCTTCAGCGATTGCTTTCCCGATGCCGCGGCTTGCGCCGGTTACGAGTACGCGGGTACCAGAGAGGTCGATATGCATACTCATGACCGTGGGATGCCAGAGTCGGTGTCAGAGACCGGCGGCGCAGCCGGCTGTTTTGGCCGTCTCCACAGCGGCACCGACGAGCATGGCTCACCGAACATCAGCTTGCGGGCGACCCGTTGAAGTTTCTGCACCGAGGCAACGTACGCTGACTCTGGTACAATGCCGCTCCCGCAGCCCTTTACAACCACGATGGCGTCTTCGTAGATGCTCCAGTCGAACTGCGCAATCGCCTCTGCAAACCACTCCCTGACAAGGTCGTCCGCTGATCCAAATGACACCGAGGTGGCAATACCATCCAGTCTCAACGCGACAAGCATGTACGCCCAGACCGGCACAATCGCATCGGTCGAGCACTGGACGGCCACGTGTTGTCCGCCATAGGCATCCCAGTTGTGCTCCGCGACGGCTGCCCGGAAAGGCTTTTCACGCAGGATCAAGCCGTGTTCAAGGAACGACGCGATGTCGAACACGCTGACTTTGCCCCCATCCCACAGGTCTTCGAGATTGAAGACCTCGATCGGACTCTGCGCGACCTTGTTGACAATGGGTGCCATGTCAGCCATGTCGGCCATCTCGGCCATGCCGGCTATCTCCGCGCCTGCAATGTGCGCGTCTGACTCTTTCATAGTTGCGTACCGTTCTGAACGGTCATCGTAGTTGGCCGTGCCCGGCCGCTTCTGTCGTGTTACGAACGGCGGCGAGTGCTTCGGCGATCATCCCCGCCGCGTCGTTGATTTCCCTTTCGGTTGTTGGGCGCCCGAGGCTGAACCGAATGGTCGCGCCGGCATCCGTATCCGACAATCCCATCGCCTTGAGAACATGACTGGGTCTGCCGCTACCGCTCGAGCACGCGCTCGCATTCGAGACGGCGAGCGCTCGCAGTTCCGCCATAAGGTTCGCGGCCTTGAAGCCCGGAAAGGTAATACTCGTGGTCTGCGGAAGTCGCGCCGTAACATCGCCGTTCACGTGCGCATCCGGGTGCGCGGCAAGAAGCCGCTCCTCCAGTGTGTCGCGCAAACCCGAGAGTCGGTTCGCCACCTCTACCAGGTCTCCTGCGAGTTCAGCCGCGGCCCCCATCCCGACGATCGCGGGGACATTCAGCGTACCGCCACGCCGACCGCCCTGCTGACCGCCGCCATCGATGAAACGCGGTAGCCGAACGGCTCCTCGCCCACGCCGAACCCATAAGGCGCCGACGCCTTTGGGTCCGTAGAATTTGTGTGCGGAGCATGCAAGCATGTCTACATGCTCCAGCGCGACTGGGATCTTGCCGACGGCCTGGGTAGCATCTGTCAACAGAGGCACACCCCGCTCCCGAACCATCGCACCGATCTTGTCGATGGGCGCAATCGTCCCGGTTTCGTTGTTCGCCCACATGACCGCTACAAGCGCCGTGTTGTCACGAATCGATTCAGAAAGGGCGTCGAGGTCAACCTGCCCCCGCGCATCGACAGGCAGAATTGTTACGGCTGTGCCATCCCTGCTAACGGACTCCAGCGTGTCGAGCACGGCTTTGTGCTCCGTTGCAACCGACACGATGTGACGACCTCCCGCGGATGACGCTACTCCCTTGATCGCTGCATTGATCGACTCGGTGGCACCGCTGGTAAAGACAATATCGTCAGGGCGTGCATCCAGTAATCCACCGAGAGATTCGCGGGCTGCATCGACTCCGGCCTGTGCCGCCCAGCCATAGCTATG
>JAUIJQ010000575.1 GCA_030431165.1 Rhodothermia bacterium
TCATTGACCTCGATCGATCGTGGCCGGTGGACCCAGCACGTGTTGCGGTAACCGGCTACAGCGCCGGCGGCATCGGGGCGTGGTTCTTCACGGACAAACACGCCGATCTGTTCAGCGCGGGTATCCCGGTTGCTGCCCGGCCAATCGTTGGTGACCGATCCGGATCAGCCGCGTCGCCGCTGTTTGTGATCCACGGCGCGCAAGACGAGCTATTCGATGTGGAGGAAGTTGAAACCGCGGTTGAGGAAATCCGCTCGCGCGGCGTCAATGTCACACTGCTCATCGAACCCGACTACACGCACAGCCAGCGCTCGTCCTACAGTACGCCGTTGAAGAGTGCGGTGTCGTGGCTCGAAAACGAAGTGTGGCAGGCACCCGCCGGCAACTAGCGCGCCTCCCGGAATTCGATCCAGAGTCCGTGCGCATCGTCGGGGCGGACAAAAAGACTACGATGCGCGGAGTCATGAGCAAGCAGCCGATCACCCAAGCCGGCTGCGTGCAGCGCTTTTCGCGTTCCATCGAGATCGGCGGTGCGCAGGGTTACTCCGACAATCGGGCGATGCGGGACCGCGGCACCCGACAACGCAAAATCCACTGGCAGAAACACCAGTGTGCCTTCAGCAAAGGTTACGACGCGCGCATCAACAGACTCCACCCGTACAAAGGCTTCGTCGGGAACGAGAACACCTGCCTCCCGCGGTTGCGAATCGATCGCCGCAAGCAGTGTCGACTCGACATCGCGGATGTCCTGCGCCAGCCAGACGCCGATCAACGACTGCGCGCCATTGGCATGCTGAAAATGTTCGGGCTTGTCGGTCGGCGACGCGTTGCGCGGACCAAAGAAGAGGTACCGCAGCGGATGATCCTGCGCAAACGTGATCCCCCATCCGACAGAATGAGAAAGGCCCGCGGCGCCGAGTGATTCCGAAAGCTTTTCTTTGTCGGGCGCATACAGCGCGACAAATGCGGGTCCGTCGCCGTGCTCCAGGAATGCGCGGTACTCGCGCGTCAGGTCATCGCGTACCTCAGGAGCCGTAATCAGCTCGAGCTCCGTGCCATCCGGAAACTTGATATGTACGTTGCGGATGCCATTTTCATGTGGGCGTCCCGGTTTAAGCGCAAAACCCAGGCGGGCGAAGTGGGCAGCCGCGCTATCGAGGTTTGCGACCGCGATGGGCACATGGTCGATACCGGCGACGAGATCTGCCCGCCCCTGCCCTGTCGCATCCGGCAACATAAACGTGACACAGCACCACCCAACAATGGCGCAATACGCCAGCCTCAGCATTGCATTCGGGTGGTACATTGGCAGTTCAGCACACGTTGGTTCTCGTCAACACGCATTGGTTTTCGTCAATCAGCCGAGGTATTCCTGACATGTCAAAGATAACCCCGTTCCTCTGGTTCGACGACAACGCCGACGAGGCGCTTGCTTTCTACGCCGACACGTTTGAGGATGGCAAGATCATCAGCATAGCGCGGTACCCCGGAGGCCCCAAAAAGGGCAAGGTGCTGACCGCGGTTTTTGAGCTGAAGGGACAGCGGCTGATGGCAATCGACGGCGGCTCGATGTACTCGTTTACCGAGGCCATCTCATTGTTCGTCGACTGCGACACGCAGGACGAAGTTGATCACCTGTGGGTGGCGTTGACATCCGACGGTGGCAAAGAGTTGATGTGCGGATGGTGCACGGACCGCTTCGGGGTGACATGGCAGATCATTCCATCAGATCTACCGCGGTTATTAACGGATCCAGATCCCGAGCGGGCGCGGCGTGCGACCGAGGCAATGCTCAAGATGCGCAAGATTGACATTCACGCGCTCGAGCGAGCAGCGGCGGGCGATTCGTAGGCCCCTCCCGCCCGTTTGCAGGCTACTCGCCAAGCCGCGCAGTCATTCGCCTCCACGGGACCGGCGAATCGTTCCTCGGCGGACCGTCGGGTTCAAATCCTGCACGCCGGTAGAACGGTACCGATGATTCCCACGCGTGAACGGCAAGCTCGTGCCGTCCGTGGTCACGGGCAACCACGCCGACCTCACCAACAATTCGACTGCCGATACCGTGACGTCTGAACGCCGGATCAACAACAACCTGGCGCACCCGATCGGTCTCTGGATCAAACTGGGCTCCGCCGACAACCTTCCCGGCTGACTCGGCGAGGACGTGCACGCTACGCGCAGCGGCAACTTCACCATCTGCCGACGGTGGCTCCAACGACCAGAGGTGCTGTTCGCGTAGCATCCGAATCTGGTCGCCGTGTTCGGATGGCACGTCGGACGCGCGCGTGTACGTTCTGA
>JAUIJQ010000576.1 GCA_030431165.1 Rhodothermia bacterium
CCAGGGAAACGGCAAGCGACTCCTCGAAACGGTGACCGCGATCCTTGACTTCTCAAAGCTTGCAACCGACAGCTTCGAGATTGAACCCGAAGCAATGGATCTGCGCGAAGCGGTGTTTGACGCGATCGCGCGCTACTCGGATGCGGCCGCAGAGAAAGGCCTCAGACTGAGTTGCGACGTTGCGGAGAATGTTTCGGATGTTCGGCTCGACCGGCCCGCGTTTGACCGCCTGCTGAATCATCTGATTGGCAACGCAATCAAGTTCACGCGGGAAGGAGGCATCATTGTTCGTGCTGGGCACACTCCCGACGAAACAATTATTGAGGTCGAAGACACCGGCGTCGGCATCTCTGAAGAGTTCAGGCCAGACCTCTTCCTGCCGTTCAAGCAGGAATCAGAAGGTGACGCACGCGACTTCGAGGGTACCGGTCTTGGGCTTGCCATCTGCGGGCGACTCGTCGAACTGATGGGCGGCCGAATCGAAGTTGAAAGCGAGAAGGGAATAGGCACCACCTTCCGAATCAAATTCCCGAAGGTGCGGCATAAACGTCCCGCGACGTGGGCAAGGGAGCGCGGCGCAACCGCGGCGCCAGACGCACTGCCGCAGACTGCGAGCCGGGTCTAGCGACTAGCTTTCCGGGCCGTCCATAAAGACGTAGTCGACGCCATATCGAAGGCGTCGCAATTCCCCGTCGCTTGTAACCTCCATGTGCTCGTGTTCCTCGAGCACCCCGGTCTGCGGATTCCATTCCAGTCCCTGAAATCGCGCCACCACGTGTTCGACTTCCTCCCGCGTCGGACCGTCGCGCCACTTGACAACCAGACCAACCAGAGCCAGCGCGGGGCCAAACGGCTCAACCGGCATGTCGACGGTAACATCGAAGTCGACGCCGGGAAAGCGCCTTACCAGCTCGGCGCGTACCAGTGCGACGGTTGATCGGGTTGTGAAGTTGACTGTCTGCATAGGGGTTCTAAACGAATAAAAATAAGCTATTTGCGGATTTCTGTCGAGTCCCCGACCTGCCGCGCTTTCCAAGTGACACGCCCGCGCCAGTGCGCAATCGCAGAGTCAAACTGCATCACCGCGCCGAGTAGAAATGACACGGGCGCCAGCAGCGATATCGCCGGATTAAAGCCGGTTCTACGGTCGGTCCACGCTTTCAAAACAAAGAGGGAAGCAAGCAGCCAGATCGAAGTCGCCGGTCCAAGAATGTAGGCCAGCCAGTACGCGACGAGGCTCGCGAAAAAGCCCGAGATCGTACCCCCCATGATCAGGTACGCGTTCTTCCGGAAACCACGCCAGGCATCAACCGTGTCGACATACATGTGGATGGCGATCTCCCGTTGCAGATCCACAAGCACCGGGTGATGTCCCTGTGCAGCGAGGTACCGGCCGATCCGAACATCCTCAAGAACCTCGTTCTTGTGGGCAAGGTGTGGCTCGGTCTCAGCATATACCTGAGCGTCTACCATCCAGCACTGCCCGTTGAGTGCACTGAACGCAGGACGCAGCTTCTTGAGTGCAAACCAGGGCACCGCAGCCAGCATTGCGTGCGTCACCATGCTTACAAGCACGTGCCCACCACCCCGGAGCCGCGTTACCGCCGTGAGCACTGACTCCCTGCCGGCGGCCAGATAACTCGCGACGATGACTTCCAGCGCCTTGTCATGGAGAAATTCGGCGTCGGCATCGAGGAATAGCAACAACTCACCCGATGTATGCCGCGTGGCTTCGTACAGCGCATGAACCTTGCCTACCCATCCTGGTGGCGGACCGGCGCCGCGAAGCTTCGTCAATCGCGTGTCGTCAATCCCTTCAAGAACCTCCCAGGTTGCGTCCTCCGAAGCGTCATCCAGAACAACAACCTCAAAATCCGGATACGTCTGCTCGAGCAGTGACGGCAGTAACCGCTGCAGGTTGGATGCCTCGTTTCGCGCGGGAATGACAACTGACACGCGTGGCTGATCGGTTAGGCGATCAACCGACGCATCAATGCGCGTCTGTCTGAGTAGGCGCAGATTGTTGACGAGAATGAAGTACAGCCCGGCGTGGATACCGGTCGCTGTAACAACAACAAAGAACGTGGCGATGCCGTCGATCATCTCGACGTGCGCGTTTCATCGAAGCGAAGCAGCAGGACAAGTCCCTGAACGACCATCACGTTTGTCACGAAAAAGAAGAGCGCCTCCTCGATCGGGAGTCCGGCCAGTTCCCAGCCCGATCTGGTGGCGTCCGTGATGCTCCAGATACCATTCCTGATCGCGTACCAATCGGCGACCCACAGGTAGACG
>JAUIJQ010000041.1 GCA_030431165.1 Rhodothermia bacterium
CCGGGACTGGACCGACGCGTGTCAATGTGTTGACTGACTATTGGCTTATCGAGCAAGGGCGTCTGACCCTGGCCAAGGCCGAAGGCTTTCCGCTTAATGGGTGGTGTGCTTTCCGTGAGTCGCTTGTGCTCTCGTTCATCGACGAAGCGCAAGCCAATCCGTCCGATATCGTCGACTGAGTTCGCCGGCGACTCGAGCTTTCATCGGATACTTGCCCGGGCGCAGTCCGTCTGACCGCAGCGATTCGGCCGCCCCTTGGCTGGAGACAAGACCATGTCTGCACGAATCTGCATTTGTATTCAAGGAAGTCCGTACGCAGACGAGAGTACCGTGGCGACGATTGTCGATCCCGACTTGAATTCCGTCTTGCAAGGAACTGGCGACCCACTCGGTGTTCGTGACCTTCTCTTACCAGATGAACTCCGTTATATCGCATCTACGCGCTGGCACAACGAAGAGAGTCTTGAAGTCCTTGATGCACATCGCGTCGGGCGTATCTTTGCGACGTTGTATTGCCGACTCGTGGCACAGAATCAACAGCGCGATGAGCGCACCGCAGAGAGTATCAAGACCTCAATCGGAGGCGCTATCCTCGTCTGCGAATTGGCGAAACGCAACGACTCGGGCGTGCATATCGGATTGTGGTAATACCCCGCTGAACACACACTGTCTTGATTAAGCGAAACCGTACTGACCATCTGACGCGGCTCGTTGTACCCATTGTCGGCGGGTTGATAGCGTTCGGCTGTGCCGGCAGTCTCACCAGCCGAGGTGACGCGTGCGTGAAGCTCATCCGAGTTGAGTCTGCGACACCGCTGGACACACCGGTGTCACCCAGCACTGATCTCGCGCCGATCACCTATCCCGATATTGCAATCCGCGCCGGCGTATCCGGCGCTGTCCAAATCAAGTTTGTTGTCGAGGAGGACGGCACAACAGACTCGGTCTACGTTTGGCGTGGTATCGGTGCCGGGTGCGACGAGGTCGCGCACTCAGCCATCGAGAACGCCACATTCTTGCCGGGCAGGACAGCGGATGGTACCGCCGTCCGTTCAAGCGCAACCGCGCACTTCCGGTTTTCTTTGCGATGTAGCGAGTGATCTCTACAGGCAGGAGATTCGCGGCACATCGTTACCCAAACGCCCTTCAGCACACACCTTTGCCCAAGATCGCCGACGACAATACTAGTATGGATCGCTCCTGGCGCCTGATTGCCACCTTTCTTTTGCTCGTAGTCGGCTTGTACCCACTGGGCGTTTGGTTACTGTTGAGATTCCAGAGTGCGAGTCCGCTGATGCTAACCGTTGGGTTGGCGACCGTTGGGACGTGCCTGGTTTGTAGACATAACCTTCGCTCCCTTGGCTGGCACTGGGGCGACTGGAGGTATTACTGGCAAAGCTTTCTGATCCCGCTCGCGTATATCGCGCTTGCGTATACCGGGATCTGGGTCTTTGCTCTTGGGGACTGGTATTCGCATAGCTTTGTCGATGAGTTGCGCGATGGCTACATGCTTGAGTCCTGGTCGGATGGATCGCTCATCGCGTTGCGTTTCGCGCTAACCGGCACTGTTAGCTTTGTGCTTCTCTTGCCAGGCATCCTCGGCGAAGAAATCGGTTGGCGAGGCCTGCTCGTACCTGCACTATCGAGGTACTTCAGTTTTACTTATGTCGCGGTGCTAAGTGGCGTTCTCTGGTCAATGTGGCATTGGCCGCTCATTTTCTTGGGCTTCTACGGTGCCTCCAACAGCCCGTTGGCATTTCAACTTGTGACTTTTACAGTCTGTCTGGTGTCGATGTCATCGGTTATCACATACATCCGGTACAAGACAAACAGTTTGTGGCCAGCGGTGGTTTTTCATATGAGTCACAACGCGTTTCTACAGAAGTTCTTCTCGCCTGTGACCGAAGAAGTCGATGTCACCGTCTGGTTTGCCGATGAGTTCGGAATTGCTGTGCCTCTGGCCGCAGCTTGCTTTGGCCTTATCTATTGGCGTAAGGGCGTTCGGGAGTTTCGCCAATCAGACAAACGATAATCATTCGTGCGATATCGGCGATATAGCCTGACAGGCGACCGTGCTTTCTGACGCTTCTAGGTACAAGGCGTCGCTCCCGCCTTCCGCTATCAACAACAATCTAGACCACCATCCCGACCACCATCCGGACCACCATCTGGACCACCATCCGGACCACCATCTGGACCACCATCTGGACCACCATCCGGACTAGCAGCTCATCCACCATGAAACGTCTTGGTCTTCTCTTCGCCACAGTACTCACTCTTCCGTACACAGCGACCTGCCAATCTTCTGCCGATACGTCTGCGGTACTGAGCACAATGGATTCCTGGAACCGAGGATGGGCGGAGCGCGATGTTGCCCTCGCCATCGCGGATTATGCCGAGGATGCCGATTGGACTAATGCTTTCGGAGACCGCGTTGTAGGGCGAGACTCATTGAGCGCAGCACTCAATTTCATATTCAGCCTCAACTTCGTGATGGCGGGTGATTCCCAACAAAATGAGTTCGAGGACGTGACGTTCTTGTCGCCGACGATTGCTCTGATTCGAAGCAAACTCGTCCGCGTCGGCCAGAAGACAAGTGAAGGCAATATGTTGCCTGATCGGCATGTTCACCATCTTCGCGTCGTTGAAATGCGAGATGGTCGCTGGCAGATCGTCAGCCACCTGATATCACAGGCGCACGAGAAGCGGTAAGCCTTCTCTATCACCCGCTTCAATCCGACTTGACGAACAGAGCAAGTGAACAACGTCACGCTCAAGCCCTACCTCATTCGACTCTATCTAGGTGGCTTGGTACTGTTCTTCATAAACAAGTTCGTGTTGCGACCCTACATCCTCGAAAACGATTTCCCCACCTGGGCTGACGTTTTTGTACTGTCCGTTCCGAATACGCTTGAGGCTGTCTTTGGGATGGGCATTATTGGGGCAGCGTTGTCCGTTGCACGTGAGAGGTTCAGGAATCGCCTGGGATGGATACCTGACTTGACGATTTATCTCGGCGCGCTGGCCATTGCAGGGACGTACGTATTAACGCAGGAATTCAAGTTGCACAACCTAGGTGGCAGAAACGTTTTTGACCCTCACGACGCGGTCGCATCAGTCATTGGCCTGGTTGTTATGTTCGTACTCTTTGTCCGACTTGGAGTACTCCAAGCTTCCGCGCCGGCCGAGTAGTCCGTTGTCAGGTCTATGCTCCGGGCACGCAATTGTCGATTTGCCCGCGTAGATTGCGCCAACGCAAAGCTACCCGCTGATCCTCAATGGAAGTCACATCCGAACAAAAATCAGGATTCGTAAACCGGGTCCTTGGAAGCATCGAGTCCATCGGCAACAAGCTGCCGGATCCGTCGATGCTCTTCCTCATCTCGATGGTCATTGTTTGGATCCTCTCGGTCCTGCTGGCCGGTGTGGAGTTTGTCGACATTGACCCACGGAGCGGTGACCCGATCCGTGTTAACAACATGCTTGAGGGAGCCGCGCTGGCCACTTTCCTCTCGCAGATGGTGACCATCTTCACGAGCTTCGCCCCGCTTGGTGTCGTACTCGTGGCAATGCTTGGTGTCGGCGTGGCCGACGAAGCGGGCTTCTTCACCACGAGCATCAAGTTGATGCTCGGCAGAACGGCCACGTTTCTGCTGACGCCGATGGTGGTACTCGTCGGACTCCTCAGCCACAGCGCAATCGACGCCGGCTACGTGCTCGTCATCCCGCTCGGCGGCATCATCTTTCATGCCGTTGGCCGTCATCCGCTGGCCGGCATCGCTGCCGCATTTGCGGGCGTCTCGGGCGGATTCTCGGCGAACCCCCTGCCCTCCGCGCTGGACCCGCTACTCCAGGGCTTCACGCAGCCGGCTGCCCAGATCGTGGACCCCAGCGTTTTGGTCAACCCGCTGGGTAACTACTACTTCACAGCAATCTCGAGCGTACTGATCATTGCGCTTGGGTGGTTCATTACCGACCGAATCATCGAGCCCCGGCTCAACAAATCGACACCGGTTGATCAGGACGCTGAGGAAGCGCCGGAGATGGGTTCCATCTCACCGCGGGAACGCAAAGCGTTCCGATGGTCGATCCTGACGATGCTTGCCGGAATCGCTGTCCTGGTTCTGGTTCTGATGCCGGCCGATTCTCCCATGCGGGACGCAAGCGGGTCGCTGAACTCGTTCCAGGCGCCGATCATGCAGTCGATCGTACCGTTGATCTTCCTGCTGTTCCTGCTTCCCGGCGTTGTGTTCGGATACGTGGCGGGCAACTTCAAGAGCTCCAAGGACATGGTTGACGCGATGACAAAGGCCATGCAGGGGATGTCGTACTACATCGTCATGGCGTTCTTCTGCTCGCTTTTCATCTACGCGTTCAACACGTCCAACATCGGCGCATTGATGGCCGTCAAGGGCGCAGCTGCACTCAAGGCGCTGTCTCTCCCGGGCCCGGTGACGATTTTTGGCATCGTCTTCCTTACGGCATTTGTCAACCTCTTCGTTGGTTCCGCTTCAGCCAAGTGGGCGCTGCTTGCGCCGATCTTCGTTCCGATCCTGATGCAGGTCGGCATCAGCCCGGAGTTGACGCAGGCCGCGTATCGGGTCGGCGACTCTTCGTCGAACATCATCACGCCGTTGATGCCGTACTTCCCGCTCGTCGTGGTCTACTGTCAGCGGTACGTGAAGTCCACCGGTATCGGGACGCTCACCAGCCTGATGCTGCCTTACAGCATTGTCTTCCTGATATGCTGGTCGCTGTTCCTGTTGCTTTATTGGGCAATCGGGATTCCGCTTGGCTTCCAGGCATTCTACTCGTATCCGCCGCCGGGGATGTAGTCGGATATCCGGGCTAAGTTTCCCTTCACGGCTATTGGCTTCGAGTATCTTCCTCCAAGCATCGTGACTGATATGCGTGATGCTGCGGAGTCGGGGACGTTCCGCCTGGTGGGCGAAGTCCGCCCTGACGCGTCAACTATCGTTAGTACACGTGTTGGTGGAGCAACCTCGATAAGCGGATAGCCCCACGGCGCAGCGTTCCGCAGCACAGCATCGATCTGCGACTAGTCTAATTCGAATCAACTGAGGTAACTGTGAATCAGAAGCGCAAGACCGTACTAAAGGTAGCCACGTTCTGGGCATGCTTCTGGCTGTTGCTGTTTGTACTTAGACGCATCCCCGTTCCCTTGTCGCCGGAGCTGGGTAATCTCGTCTTCGGAATTGCAGGCACTCTCGGCGCACTCGTTCTGGTGCGAATATTCCTGCGGCTTGACGGCAAGTCGTTCTCAGACATCAATCTCATCCGAGGGCGCCAGACGCCCGTGCGCTTTGTTTTTGGCGTGGTCGTCGGCATAGCGCTAGTCGGCGTCATGTTGGCTACAGTTGTACTGCTTGCCGGACTCCGCGTCGAGGCGGTCCCCAATCCAGACTACTGGGATGCGATCGGCTTCTCGATACTCGTCCTGTTCGCGCTTGCGCTAATGGAGGAAGTCGCTTTTCGAACGTACCCCCTGATAGAGCTGCTCGACGCCATCGGCGTACGCACGGCGATCTACGCAACGTCCTTCTTCTTTGCGTTGTATCACGGCCTGGACCCCGCCAACCTGCTTGGCCCGGGCGTCTGGGGCCTACTGTTTGGCGTGACTGCAATTGCAACGCGCGGTATTGCTTTTCCGCTAGGGTTTCATTTCGGATTAAACTGGATGCAGAGCCTGTTCGGCATGAAGACACAGTTCGCAAGTTCTGTGTGGACGATCGCTCCAGGATCGGGAGGTGGGATAATATCATCCGAACTGGTCGGGCTGATTCTTCAGTTGGTACTTCTTGCCGTTGGCGTCTTGTTCATTGAACGATACGTGCGGAAGTCGTGATCACAGCGTCCCGGGCGACGCAAGAAGCTCGTGTGGCATACTTGTCGGTATTGCTTCGCTTCACCAGTTGAGGGAATTCCCCGTTGAAGCACCACGCATTTTTCGCCCTTCTCAGAAACCGGCGTTTGAGCATATGATGTACAGATTGTGTTCCGAGAGCAGCGGCCCTTGCCACCCTGCCGTCGTTCTCTCCCTCCTTCTGTTTGTCGTCGCAGGCTGCCGCCACGACCCCGAGCCCGGCCCCTATCCCGACACGCGGCAAAGTGACGTGGTCGACGACTATCACGGCACACGCGTACCGGACCCGTACCGTTGGCTGGAAACATTGGACAGCGATGAAACGAAGGCGTGGATCGAGGCCCAGAACGCCGTCTCCGAACCGTACCTCGGCGCACTCCGGGCACACCGGTATTTCGTCAACCGGATGAGGGCGCTCGATGCCGCCGTGTACCCGTCTGTTCCGCAACGGCGCGGCAACTACTGGGTAACACGAGAATACCATCCGGATGGAACGTCCATTCTTGTGCTGAGCGACAGCCTCAGCGCCCCCCCACGCTTACAGCTCGACCTTTCGGGACTCGGGCCGGATTCCAACGCCGTTGTGAGAGCCGTGCGCGTTTCGCCCAACGGAAGATTCGTTGCGTACTCTGTTGCGCTGGGCGGCGCGGATTTGACTGAGGTGCGCATCCGGGAACTCGCGACAGCCCGCGACCTCAACGATCGAATTCCGGGCATCAACCTTGACGCATTCTATTGGACCGCGAACAGTGACGGAATAGTCTACGCACGGTACCTGAAGCCCGGCAGTGAGGCCGACGATGGCGTCGACCGCGAGGGAATCATCGGACTACACAACCTCGGGAGCCCGACTACGCTGGACCGCGTGCTCCACCACTCCAGTAGCCCGGAGGGTGATGCGATCCCGATCGTTCAACTGTCATCCGACCGTCGCTTTGTGCTGATGCGGGACTATCTCGGATTTGATAGTCGTGTCTGGATCCAGGACCTCCGGGACGCGCAGCAACCCCGGTTTGACACAGTCCCGTTGGCATGGGGCAACGAACGTATCGGCCAGACTGTGCTGATCGGCAGTGTCGGCACAACGCTTTACCTGCACACAAATCGCGCTGCAGCAAACTTCCAGGTGGTCGCGGTGGACGGCACAAATCCGTCGTCCTGGGAGACGGTCGTGCCCGAGTCATCGCACCTGCTGCAGGAGGCAATCCTTGCTGAAGATCACATCGTAACACACTACCGACGTGACGTAAAGAGCGCACTCATATTGCACAGGCTGGACGGCACATCGCTTCGGGACATTGACGTTCCGGCGGTGGGCTCTGTATTCGGGCTGAGTGGCGGCCCCGACGCGCCGGTTTTTACGTTCGGCTTCGACAGCTACACGCATCCTGCCGCTGCATTCCGACACGATGTGACGAAGAACAGCACGACCTTGCTTGAGACGTCGGATCTGGACATTGACCCGAGTGAATACGTCACCTCGCAGGTATTCTTCGCATCGAAGGATGGCACACAGGTACCGATGTTCATCACCCACCGGGCAGACCGTCGATCAAGCGAGGCGACGCCCACGCTGCTGTTCGGATACGGATCAGCCGGCCACGTGGAAGAACCGATCTTCAACGACGAGTGGTTCACGTGGATTGAGGCAGGAGGTATTCTCGCTGTAGCCAACATCCGTGGCGGTGGCGAGTACGGCGAGACGTGGCGAACAGCGGGAACTGGCGCGAACAAGCAGAACAGCTTCGACGACTTCACTGCGGCGGCGGAGTACCTGATCAGCGAAGGATACACGACCTCAGACCAACTTGCGATCACCGGCGCTTCTGACGGTGGGCTGCTCGTCGGGGCGGTGATGACACAGCGGCCGGATCTCTTCGGTGCGGCGATGCCCGTGGTGGGCGTACTCGATCTCCTACGCACATCCGAATTCGCGTACGGGCCACTCTATGCGCGCTGGGCGGGTGACCCGGCAATCCCGGAGGAGTTCGCCACGTTGTACGAACTCTCACCCCTACACGCCTTGCGCAACGGCACCTGCTACCCGTCCACGCTCATCACTACGGCCGTCAATGACGACCGCGTCCATCCGAGTCAATCGTACAAGTTCGCCGCGCGTTTGCAGGCTGCGCAGGGCTGTGACCGCCCCACCCTCTTGCGCGTCTACCCGACGGGAGGGCACCACGGCGGTGTTGATTCTGAGGACCGTGCCCAGCGCAGCGCGAATATTCTGGCCTTCGCCGCGCACCATACGGGACTGGAAATATCGAACTGATCTCGCCAACCCGTCGTTGCAACCGAAACCCGCAAGTCGGGTGCTCACTAGAAGACCGGAGGGGTCGGGACGGTCAGGTCGTTTGGTCGTCTACGCAGCCGGCGAGGACGGGCGGCTTCTTTTGACCTGTGAACTGCAGTGAAGCTGTCACATTACGTTACCGTAACCGCAACGGCACAAAGACGAATCTAATGACTGGCAATCGCACGTCTCTGCTAGTATTGTTATTGTCGATGTTTCTCTACGTCGGCAGCGGTTGTGCGCTTGTCTTTGAAGAGTGCGACGATACGATTCGCACGTTCGCAGTCAATGGCCCCGGCCCTGCGATCAACAATCCCGTTCGCCTGGCAGTGGGGTCTACGTATCGATACGGGCTCATGAGCCACGCTCAGCTCGTTGACCAGGAGGGTGGCGGCCGACATGGATGCCCGCTCGTCAACCGTCGACTTCCACGAGTCGATAGCTTGCGGATCGGCGATGCTGACGTTGCAGCCGCGCACATAGAGGATACTGTCCTGAACATTCTCGCCGTCCGCGCGGGCTCGACGGCAGTATCCGTGCATATGTCGGCCACAACTGACGGCGGAACTTGGAGGCCGATCGTCCAGACGCTGGTTATCGTCGAGTAACGACCAAACAACAAACAACCTCGTGAATGGAACCACGCTTTGAGACCATTGAAAGCACCTGGGTAGTCGGCATGTGTTTCCCCCGGTCCGCCGGAGGAAATGAAACCGCGCGGCTCTGGCAACGCTTCATGCGGCGACGTGGCGAAGTCAAGCGACGTTCCAACGCCAATTTCCTCGCAATGAGGGTGTTTCATTCGTCACCCGGCGAATCGGTAACTCCAACGACACCGTTCGATGAGTGGGCTGTCGTCGAGGTATCCGACATTGAAGATCTGCCAGACGGACTGGACTCGTACTCACTGCCCGGCGGGGCCTACGCCGTCTTCGTCCACCGTGGCCCGGCCTCGACTTTCCCGGAGACTGCAGGTCATGCCTACGGAACGTGGCTACCAAACTCCGGCTACATGCTGGATGACCGACCACATCTCGCGGTAATGGGTCCGGACTACCGGCTCGATGACCCCGACGCAGAAGAAGAGCTCTGGATTCCAATACGCCGGGCACATGGCTGAACGCTACGACACGGTTGCAGCCGCCCACTACGCCGCATACCGTCCACCGCTCCACGAACTCATTCTCGACAAGGCGCTCGGCGGTGACGCGCGGTTCGCTCTCGGAGTCGATGTCGGGTGCGGGACCGGGCGCTCAACCATCGCGTTGGCGACGTATTGTGACCGGACGGTCGGCATCGACCCCAGCGATTCCATGCTCAATCAGGCTGAGCCACATGCGCACGTGTCTTATCTCGTCGGCGCTGGCGACTCGATTCCGGTGCCAGACGCATCGGCGGATGTCATCACATTCGCGGGTTCACTTCACTACGCGGACTCAACGATGACCCGCCGCGAGGTTCGGCGGGTTGGGACACCGGGCGCAACAATACTTGTCTACGACTTCGACCTGCAGCTTACTCCTGTACTCACCCGGTTGGGCATGGCGTTACCAGAATCACGTTCTGACTACAACCACACAGCGAACTTCACCGGCGGAGAAGGCTTCGTTGAGCGGAACGTCACTTCTGAGACTATCAATATCCGGATGACGACAGGCGATTTTGCGCACGTTGTTCTATCCGATTCAAACCGCCTCGACTATCTGACCAGCATGTTCGGACCTGACACCGCCTACAGCGCGCTTGTCAGCGCGATCAACGCAGCCGATGAGACTGTGGCGGTCAACGCTGCTCTGTTCATTTCGATGTACACGTTAGCTCCACATGATCGATCGGATGACTTGCATCTACCCTGATTGCCAGGGTGGTGGGCGCTAGATTGCTGTGATCGCACTCGAATGACAAACACCATGAGACCAATCAACGTGCAGGCTGCCGTCATACTCTTCGCGGCGGCCGCCTTTGCCGGATGCTCGCCAAAGATCGTCGAGGTATCCGAACCCCCGGCATTCTTTCTTGTCGTTGAGCAGCCACCCGTGCTGGTCGGTGGTCTCGAAGGTTTGCACGCCCGCATTAACTACCCTGAGGATGCCAGACAGCAGGGCATTGAGGGCCGGGTCACTGTTGTCTTTATGGTGGACGAAGAAGGTAACGTGCTCGATGCCCAGGTTGCGGAACGCCTGCACGACAGTTGCGACCAAGAAGCCCTTCGAGTCATACGCGAATCGACGTTCGAGCCGGGCCGTCAGCGAGGTCTGGCAGTCAAAGTTCGGATGAGTCTCCCCGTGACCTTCCGGCTGCCAACCAGCGACAGGTAGCCCGTTGCTCGCGATGTCTTACGACGAGTTTAGGTGACATCATGAATTGCAACCGTTCGGCCTTCTGGATATTCGTGGCTTGCCTGCCACTCGTTGGGACCGATGCCGTTGCACAGGAACACGTAAACCCAGGCGTTCGCTGCGATGAACGTATAACCAAGAAAGACCCGGCGAGGTATACGCAGGACTTGTGGGCGGGCGGGCGACGGATTCCGAATCCCCTGGGCGACAAGGTCACGGTGGTCGACTTCCTCAAGTTCTGCGCGCGCATCAATGAGGACTTCGCCGAGAGTAACATGTCTCTCGATGAAGCTGAGGCGTTTTACACAGCCCTTGAGAGTGAGCTACAGCTCGTCCACCGGCGCCGGCAGGGCAGGCCGAACCCTGGTCGCAACCGCGACGAAGTAACTAACGTCCGAGACGGCGTCAAGGTATCGAGAGGGACGGCCGGTCGCTACAAAGTTTACTACGTTCGCCACGATGCGTGTCGCACCGTGTTCGTATTGGCCGATGCAGTTTTCTACCGCGAAGCGCTTCAGTTGAGAACCAGCGAGACATGGACGCGCCATACGGGGTGTTAGGACGTGTGCTAGGCCGCATTTCGGTTTGCGTGCGACCTCAACGTGACGCTGTTTCGTGAACGTGCAAGACGAAATAAGTAACTCACAACACGTTAGCCCGCACATGTCGCCACGGCAGCCAACACGCCAACCTCTACTTCGGTGGATCCCGCTGCTCATCGCTGCCGCTGCGTTGCTGTTCGCGTGCGGTATGTGGTTCTCCTACTCGGCAATGACCTCAAGCGGAAGGTCCTTCCCCACGGTCAATGACGTCGGAAACACAGTGATCATGGTGGGGCTGTGCGCGTTTGCGATTCGAGTGTGGCGCCGCCAAAGACCATCCAAAGACGAAACGGACTAACCCGGCGGACTGCGTTGGTCGGCGCAGCCGCAACGATCACAACTGTCGAGTCTTCATGATCCTGATCAGATCTGGGCTATATATCGGGAAAGCCGTTGAGACGTACGACCGTGACTTGTTGGCACGGGAACGCATTGATGCGATGCTTCAGCTTGCGGCTTATTCACCACAACCGGGAATAGAGTCGCTCCACATCGACATTGACGACGGTGTGCCCCTGTCACCGATCAACCTGGCGGACGGTGTAGCATTTATTCAGCGGCACCAGGCCAACGACGACAACGTCCTGGTTGCATGCGGAGCGGGGATCAGTCGCTCTTCGACCTTCGTGATTGCCTCACTCAAAGAAGCTGAGGACCTTGGACTTCTGGCGGCGTTTTGCGAAGTCGCAGCGCGACATCCAGCCGCACTACCTCACCCCGCGCTGTGGAAGTCTTTGTGCACGTACTATTCGGAGAACGTTCCGTACCTGACAATTCTCCGCGAACACAGATCAAGACAGGTCGAGTGATGCGACCCATCGTCCCGTTGTAGAATCGTTCCGAACTACCTGGCTTACCTGGCTACCTGGCTACCTGGCTACCTGACGTTCCCAATCCCGAATCCCGTAACCCCTTTCCCATATCCGGCGCCGGTGAGGTTCACGTGAATTGAAACACCGCCCCCGTGCAGGGGCAACCCACCGCTCCAGACAACGTCCACACGGTTTCACGGCCTCGCGCAAGTACCTACAGAACCATCGAGTAGACATGGGTCCAGGACACTTCGCCCGCAATCGGCATGTGTACGTGTTTGTTGCGATCGCTTCAAGTGCCTACATCGTCGCGGCCTCTATGTCCTTCGCTCGGAGTGGCTTCCCGCGGATGGGGACAGTTGTCGCCGCCGCCACGCTTGACATCGTCGTTT
>JAUIJQ010000577.1 GCA_030431165.1 Rhodothermia bacterium
TGCCTCGATCAGGCGCGGGTTCTCCGCCGCAGCCAGACGACACGGCGACGAGTGCAACGACCAGGAGTGCCGGAGCAACGACGGGAAAAAGCGGGAGACGGCAGCGAAACAGCGACATTCTGAGGGCTGGGTAACGTGGCACACGGGCCGAAGTTACCCCTGCCGCGCGGGAACGCCAACCACGCCACGGTCACCCCGGAAGCTCACTCGTTGCGCTGAACAGCTTGCCAAGACCGGCAGTCCGCGGGTCCTGGAACTCGCGCCTACAAACCGCGCTACCGGCAGGCCTCTGCAGATTCGCCAGTGCAGATCGGGCGCGAGGTTGAACCCGACTCAGTGTGCAGTGTGATCGTGTATCCCTCGCCGCGGATTGCACTGTCCTTGAACACGCCGATGTGGGTGCCCGCTTCGTGTGTTCCGAAGGCGACGGTGTCGACGAGTTTGCCGTCAGCATCCGTCACGATAAGCCGGATGATCCCGGGCATGCGTAAGGTGTACGGCACGTAGTAGGCACCGAGGTCAGGGTCGTGCGCGGCTATGCCGAGCGCAAACGATGGCTCTGATCCGACGTCGATGCGCACCGGATCGGAGTACGATATCGCGCCGTCAGCCCTGACGATGCGCAGCCGAAACAGATGGGTACCCTCGAGCAGGTTGGTGACGCCAAATCGGTACAGCCGCGGCGCGCTGGTTGTGCCCGCCCCCGGGATAAAACCGATTGCGGTGTATGGCATGTCGTTGTCGTGGTACCTGTACTCCAGTTCGAATCCGACGTTGTCGTTCTCGCTGAGTGTTGACCAACGGATGAGCGCATTATTGTGCTGCATCAACACGTCGAGGCCCATGAGGACAGCGGTTGCCGGGGCCCTCCGGATCATGTCGGAAGCCGGATGTTCAGCCGATTTGCCGTTCACGTTTACGCGACCGGGAATCACATAGCGATCGCCGACATGTTCACCGGCCTCTGCGACGGTGGGCACCTGCTGTGTCGTTGCCATCGCCGAGGGTGGTAGCACAGTCAACGCAGTTAGCGCAGCAAGCAATCCAAGCGATGAAAGTCGAAGCGGAGACCATCCAAGCGATGACAATCCAAGCGATGACACGGTAAGGCGACCCAACCGGCGAATGATGTCGTTCATGGCGATACCTTCGTTGCTGCTCGGCGATCCGGCGCAAAACCGGCCGCGCATACAGAGTGCATCGGCACGGCTCGGCACGGTATAAGCCGGATACCATATCTTGCGCCCTCCGTGCTCAATAACCGCCGCTCCGGGCCAAATGACTCCCTCGCAGCCGCCTCCCCCGAATACCGGCGACACCGCGGACGACACCGCGAGTCGTGCCGCCGCGTCGCTGAGCCGCTACTGGCGGCGCAACGTGCGCATCATGGTCGTGCTGCTGGTGATATGGGCAGCCGTTGGCCTTGGTGGCGGCATCCTGTTTGCCGACTCCCTCAATGCGTTCCACTTCGGTGGCTTCCCGCTCGGATTCTGGATCGCCCAGCAGGGAAGCATCATCGTGTTTGTGGTGCTGATCCTTGTGTACGCGATACTGCTGAACCGCCTTGACGCGCAGCACCACAAAGAGCTTGAGGCGTCATGACGATTAAGGCCTGGACGTTCCTTTTCGTCGGCGTCACGTTTACGCTGTACCTCGTAATTGCATGGGTCAGCCGCGTTCGTGACACCCGCGGTTTCTACGTGGCCGGCCAGGGCATCCCGGCCGCTGCTAACGGAATGGCGACTGCGGCGGACTGGATGAGCGCCGCGTCGTTTATATCAATGGCCGGCATCATCTCGACGCTCGGCTACGCCGGCGGGATGTATCTGATGGGCTGGACGGGCGGCTACGTCTTGCTCGCCCTCCTTCTCGCGCCATACCTGCGCAAGTTTGGTCACTACACGGTGCCGGATTTTGTCGGCGACCGGTATGAATCCGACATCGCACGAATCGTGGCGGTCGTGTGTGCGGTCTTTGTGAGCTTCACGTACGTCGCCGGACAAATGCGCGGCGTCGGTATCGTCTTTTCGCGTTTCCTCGAAGTTGACGTCAACGTCGGTGTCTACATCGGTGTCGCAATCGTGTTTGTCTACGCGACGCTCGGCGGCATGAAGGGTATAACGTGGACTCAGGTCGCACAGTACTGGGTGCTGATCACGGCTTTCCTTACGCCTGCCATTGCGATCAGTCTGCAACTGACGGGCAGTCCAATTCCACAGATCGGCATGGGCAGCACCTTGACGGGCGAAGGCGTGACCCTGCTTGAAAAACTGAACCAGATT
>JAUIJQ010000578.1 GCA_030431165.1 Rhodothermia bacterium
CCACCATGCGGAAACACAAACCGGCACCAACAGACCTGGCGTACCAGGCCGGTTTTGTCCTGCTTGACATCGCGGTCATTTACGCCGCCTTTGTCGCAGCACTGAAGATCCGACTCGGCGTCTGGACCCTCGCACCAAGCCAGACCGGCATCACGAACACGATCGTGATAACGATTGTCGCGTGCCTGGTTACGCTCGGTATCGCGGGAATGTACCGCACCCGACCGATCACGCTTCACCTCGACGGATTCCTGCGATTCGCCGGTGCGCTCTGTATCGGATGGACCATCGCTCTCGCCGCGACCTACTTCCTTTCGCCGAGCCTCGTCCCCGGTCGCAGCATCATGGGTGCGCAACTCGCCTTCTCGCTGGTCGGCATTCTTGGCTCACGCGCACTTGTACGGTATGTCTCCGAAACACGCCGCCCCAAGCTGGCACCGCCTACGGCCGACGTGCTCGATGCCCTGAGCTTTGACAATGTCCTTCGCCGTGAGCCGATGGACATCGATCGCGACGCACTGAGAAACTACCTGTCGGGCCGAACCGTCCTCGTAACGGGTGCGGGAGGTTCAATCGGTGGCAAGCTGTCGCGGCGCCTTATCGAGTTGAACCCGTTCCGAATCGTTCTCGTCGACGTCAGCGAGTACAACCTGTACCAGCTCGAAAATGCGCTCCGCGCAAGGCGTTTTGAAGGAGAACTCGAGTTTCGGATTGCAGACGTACGCGACGCGGCGATCATGCAGACCATGTTCTCGGCGTTTCATCCTGATGTCGTCTTCCATGCCGCAGCGTACAAACACGTGCCGCTCATGGAGCGTCACCCCGTAGAGGCTTTTACGAACAACACGCTTTCAACACTCAGCCTGATCAGGCTCTGCGAGTCGTTCGACGCCGAGCAGTTCATCTTTGTCTCAACCGACAAAGCCGTTGAACCGTCCAGCGTACTTGGCGCAACAAAACGCCTGTCGGAATGGTACGTGCGCGCCGTCTCGAGCACCATGCAATGCAAGACCGTCCGGTTTGGCAACGTGCTCGGCAGCCACGGCAGTGTGGTACCGTACTTCGCTGAGCAGATCAGAACGGGTGGACCGGTAACCGTGACACACCCCGATATGAAGCGCTTCTTCATGACGGATGATGAAGCGTGCTCACTGATTCTGCAGACCGTACTCCTCGACGACGCCCCCGTCTATGCGGTAAACATGGGCGACCAGGTGCCCATTCTCGACATCGCCAATTACATGATTGAGGAGCTGGCAACGACACCCATCGCAGTCGAGTTTACAGGCATTCGACCCGGTGAAAAACTCGGAGAGGCCTTGTGGTCAGACGACGAACAACCGGTCCCGACAGCTCATCCGGAAATCGTCGGCCTTCGCAGCCCCGCCCCTTTTAGTCGATCAGAACTCGACGGCTATTTTTCGTACCTCGAGCGCCTGTGCTCCGAGAACCGCACCGCCGAGCTACGCAAAGCCCTATTCCAGACGCGCCTGTCGGCCGTTGCCGCGCAGCCTCCACTGGACCTGCCCGACAATCAGCTCAACTAGGTGGGACGGGCTACGGTCAATATCAGTTTGTGGCGGCCGCTCCTTGCCGTCGTGCTGACCGTGCTCGCCACTGCCGGCCAAACGGCGGGCGGACAATCGTTTGACGCAGGCTGGTACGACCCGGCTGGTCCATATCTCAAAATTGGTGTCGTCGAAGATGGCGTATACCGTTTGACGGGCGCTGAACTCCAGGCGGCGGGCGTCCCGATCTCACTCGTTGATCCATCAACGCTCCGCCTTTTTGAGGCTGGCTCCGAGATTGCGATCAGCGTATCGTCAACTGGTGCAACACTGGCATCCGGCGACGCCGTGGACTTTGTCGGGAAGCGCAACACCGGCAAGGATGAAGCCTGGGCCTACAATGAGACGCCCGGCAACATGAGCAGCACGTACAATTCGCTGTACTCTGACACCACGCATTACTGGTTGACATGGGGCGGATCACCGGGTCGGCGCTACGCTTCGGTTTCCCCACCGGCGGGCGGCACACCAAACGCCACGCGGACGCGGGCGTCGCTTCGACTCGAGAACGACGTCCACTACTACCCCGGTGACGGTTCGTCGGCGGGTAACCCTATCTACACCCGCGCCGAGGGTTACTACCACAGGCAGATCAGACACAACACAAGTCAGACCGACATCACGCTTCCGTTCTCGCTGCAGCTCGTCGAGATGGGAACAGCCACTACAGACTCGGTGCTCATCTCGGCGGCGATTACATCCGAGACGG
>JAUIJQ010000579.1 GCA_030431165.1 Rhodothermia bacterium
GGCGGTGGCTGGGCCGTCGAGGTCGGGCACCTCGACGTATCCGATGTCGAAAAAGGCGAACACGAACGATTCGCGATCGAGAAGGTACCGGTATTCAATCAGACCTCGTGCCACAAAACGCCCGGCAAACTGCTGTTCGTTGTACCCGCGTAGCGAGTTCGCGCCTCCAAACCTGATCAGATCAGCCGGATCGTACCGGGGTGATACGATCGCCTCAGCGTCAGCGCCCAGTGCCACGACGTGCCTGGTGGCAAGCGAGCGATAATATCGCGATGTCGCAAAAAGCTGCTCCTGCTTCTCCCGGTATCCGACCGACACCGTGTCGGCGCCAATGACTTCTGACTGGGTCAGCTCCTTTGTCCCGCGCTCGTATCGCGTCTCGACTAGCAGTCCGCTGCGCGGATTGACGGGATCCTCGACCGTCGAGTACCGGATGCCAATCCCGGCCGCCAGAGCGCCTGATCGCGGCACGCGCTGCCTCCCTCCAGAGAACTGGAGTCCAACCTGCCCGGGACGGATGACAGTGCGACGGATTGAGGTCGTCAGCGCGAACTGGGCGGAGAGACGATAGCTTGCTTCCAGTCGGTACGACTGCCGGCTGTACGTCGAATCGCGTTGTTCTCCCAGAAACGCTGCGGCGACCCCGAGGGCTGTACCCACGAGAAATGGATCTTCGACCTTGGCATCCAGCGTACTCGTGCGGCCCGACGGGCGATTGAGCTTCATCGACAGGGTTCGCCCCCCGCCAAAGAGATTGTCCAGCACAATGTGCCCATTTCCGACCACGGCACCGCCACCATCCGGGTTTGACAGGTAGCCGAGGACGATGTCGAACCTGCCGGGTGGACGCTCGACAAGCGGCACGGTCAGCACCCCGCCTCCGGATCCGTCCGAAACAAGTTCGACCTGACCAACTTCAGTAAATAGCCCGGTAGCTTGCAGTCGTCGTCGCGCCTCGTCTGCATCAAACGCCGTCACACGCCGACCGATGTTGAGACCAACAAGTTTCGCGACAAGTCGCGGACCCGTCCTGATCTCGGTGGCGAGGCGCACTTCGGTCAAGCGCATCGTCGGCCCTGGCTCGAACGCGATCATAACGTCCAACCAAACGGCACTGTCGTCCGGTTCTTGCACGCGGCGGTCTACGTGGTGTGTGTCATCGCCGGAGTCGACTCTGCGCTTCGTCACCGTCGCAGCGGCCAACGGGTAGCCATCTTGCGCGAGTGTCTCAAGCATGCTTTTGACAGAACGCGCAAGCTGCGCCTCGTCGAAAACAGCTCCTTGCTCAGGCAGCGGCTCGCGCACGCGGCGCGTCGCGGCCGCTGCGCGCGCCTCCCTCACCGAGTCCAATCCGGCAACGGTCAAGGAGCGAATCTTCGACGCAGGCCCCGTCGAGACATACAACCGCTGCATCGCGTCCGGCCCCCTGACAACAGAATCAACCACCGCGCTCCAGTAGCCACGCACGCGGTAGTCTTCGAGGATCAGGGCAGGAAGCGACGACGCGAGCGTGTCAGCGGGACGGTGCGCCCACTCAGTCTCCCCGAATGCATCAACAACGAAGACGCGGTCCTGCGCACACACCCACGTTGGTAGGCTCACAGACCACATCACGGCCACCATCACGGCGACCTTTACGGCGACCTTCACTGCGACCATCGCGAGCGCGGCCGCGACACGGCAGGTCTGAGCGACGGGAATGCGTTCTGTTCGGACGTGTGTGATAGCTACGGGGCAGGTTTCGTCTTTGAACTGGCTTTCAATCGCGGCGATGCCGTTTAGCGGAGTACGCTCAACGCGCCCCACGCGATCCTTCCCAGCAACACACGGGTGCCACGCGCGTGTACGTGAACCCACACGCGATCGTGCCGCACGCACGCCATGCCGACAGACGAACAGCGATACAGCGCGTTGCGCACCAAACTCATGGAGTGGTTTGACGCAACGCAACGCCCGCTTCCGTGGCGGGCGACACGTCATCCCTATCAGACGTGGGTTTCAGAGGTTATGCTGCAGCAGACGCGTGTTGACCAGGTTCTGCCTTACCTCGAGCGCTTCATGTCACGCTTCCCCGATGTCGGAACGCTCGCTGCGGCCGACATCGATCGTGTACTCGAAGTGTGGGAAGGGTTGGGCTACTACGCCAGGGCGAGAAATCTCCACGCTTCGGCGTCGATCGTCGCGGAATCCGGATTTCCGACAACCTCGGCAGCCTGGCGGGAACTGCCCGGAGTCGGCGAGTACACTGCGGCCGCAGTTGCATCAATACTGCACGA
>JAUIJQ010000042.1 GCA_030431165.1 Rhodothermia bacterium
CGCGTGATCCAGTTCCCTTCGGGGAGCATGCCCACGATCTCGGAGTGGGCGTGCTGCGACATCATTCGGATCAGCTGGTGCCGGTACTTGTCGGGCATCCAGTCTTTCGGCTCGATCTTCTCCCCCGATCCGATTCTGGACTCAAAGTGTTCCTGGGCGTCGACTTGCACGTTTTCGATCAGTCTGGTTTGGCGACGGACTTGCGCAAAATGTGGCTACATGGAATATAAACCGATGTTCCACTCCTGGAATCAGGCACAAACCATGCCGCGCATTTCTTGCCGCGATAGGCCAACACCCAGCCGACTACTTCGAAATTACACCCGAAACGACCGGAAGAAACCAGACCGCATATCCGTCCGGGTCGGCGAGACAACCAATCATGTCCGCAAAAGCAGCGTGGACATCATCCGGCGTAAGTTCTGTGTGCTCGGCGATCACGTCGGCGTAGCCATCGCGCCACGACTCAAATATCCCCTTGAGGATGCCTCTGTCAACGCGCTCCGAATCGATCACGAGGTACGAGAGCTTGACATCTGAAACACCGAGGCGCCGCAGCGTCGCGGAGATTGCCCGCCCAACCCGAAGGTCGGTACCTGTTGCACGCCCAAACGCGATTGGCCCTTGATGCCAGAAAAGGTCGGTGTCTGTCTGCGTCGGGTAGTGATGGATCATCGCGTAGTCCTCAACAAGGAGGTGCAATCTCGCGCCGTTCCTCCCCACGCGAATCAACTCATTGAGGACAAGCTCCGGCTCGGGAATGGACTGCAACACATGCCGACAGGCAATGAAGTCGAATGTGCTATCTGCAAACGACAGGTGGTACAGGTCATCAACCGAAAACGAGACGCGACGCGATCCCTCATCCCACTCGGTTGCCCCTTCACGGGCCCTGGCGACCGAGTCAGCAAGAATGTCCACGCCGTTAACCGTGCAATCAGGAAAGCCGTTGGCAAGGCGCCATGAAAACTCGCCGGTACCACAACCCGCATCGAGGACACGCCCCAACGGCTTCGGATACGTATTCAGGATCCGCTCCTCCTGGGGCCAGACTGCCATCGTCTGCAAACGCAGCGTGCGCACCATCGACTCGTGCGCCATCTGGTCCTTTTGCGGATTGCGATCAGCCATCGATGCCACGCCGATCAGCACGTGACCTTGAGCGGACAAGGAGGCCGACGGCAAGGTATCCGAAGAACGCGGCCACAAACATCAAGATGGCATTGCCTCCGATCCGGAAGTCGCCCGTCGCCACAAAATCGACGAGTACCGACACGGCTTCGAAGAGGATGGCGAACACAAGCGCCCCAACAAGGAGCAGCGAAGGTTCAGTAAACGGTCGGTCGCCGAACATGATCGCACTACCCCCTGTGTTCACGGCTGTCGGGAAGCCACTTGATTCCGCAGCCAATCGACGCATGCTGATGTTCGGCCGGCGTCTCGCCCGACAGTATCGCGTCAAGGGCGTCACGGAGATCCCGCCCATGCGCATCCGGCCCACCCGGGCGCGTTTCATCTATCCGGCCGCGGTAGACGAGCTTTCTTTCACCGTCAAAGACAAAGGTGTCAGGTGTACACGCGGCATCGTACGCTTTCGCTACGACCTGCGTTGGATCCTGCAGGTAAGGAAATGGCAGGTCGCGTTCCTCTGCGCGACGCACCATCGCTTCGAAGCTGTCTGCCGGATATCGACTGGCGTCATTTGAGCAGATCGCAAGAAGCTGGACCCCCGAGTGCGCATAGTCGCGTGCGATGCTGACAAGCTCAGGCTCGACGTGAATCGCGTATGGGCAGTGGTTGCACGTAAACACGACTACTACGACCGCGCGATCAGCGTACTCGGCTAGCGATCGTGTCGACTGGCCGTCCAGGTCAACTGAAGGATTCGCAGCTCGCAGCGAAAAATCGGCGGCCTGCCAGCCCAGGGTGCGCATGGTAGAGGATATGGCCATTGGTCAGGGCTTGCGATGCAGTTGGTTAGAGCTCGCGATACAGCTTGTGTTCGCTGATGTAATCATGAACAGATTCGGGGACCAGGTACCTGACGGTGCGTCCGTTGTAGATCCGGTCGCGGATCGACGTGCTGGACACGTCAACCACCGGGGCATCCAGCTCGATGAACGGCCACTGGTCTCCGCTGGCGTCGTTGCTGGCAGCGTTCAAGTCCGCATTGCTGGCTGTGTCGCTGGATGTGTTCGCTCCCGCCTTACCGGTCGTATCCCGGTGCACATTACGCGGATATACTGCAAGCTGCGCCAGGCGGCAAATTTCTTCGGGCGCCCGCCACGACGAAAAGCTGAGCAGGCTATCCATACCGATTATCAGAAACAGGTGATCGCCATCGCTTTGCGCAAGACGCAGGGTATCAACCATGTAGGAGGGGCCTTCTCGATCCAGTTCAAGACGAGAAACCTCGAATCCGGAATTACCCTGAACGGCGCGCTCAACCATACGCAGCCGGTCCGCGGTTGCGACCCCCGCCGGATCTCGGTGTGGGGGGATGTTATTGGGTACCCACAGGACCCGGTCAAGTCGCAGTGCATCGCGGGCGTGCTCGGCAACAATTTGATGTCCGATGTGGGGCGGGTTAAATGAGCCGCCGAAGACGCCGATCCGCATCAGTTTGCCGCGAGATCGGCTGAACGCTCAAGTATTTGCCGTGCCTCTTCGATGTAGGGGCTATCGGGAAAGATTTCCCGGAGGCGGTCGTAATTGGCGCGAGCCATAGCATACCGTTCGCCCTGCTTTGCGGCCACGCTCCTCGAAGCAAAGGCAACGAAGTTTCTGACCGCACCCAGCAGCGCGTCGTCGGCCCATTCGGTGTCGGGGTACTTGTCGAAGACTGCCTCGTACGTGATAGCAGCAGACTCATACAACTCCCGTCGCTCATACAGTTTTGCCGACTCAAATCCCTTGCGTCCGAGTTTCTCACGGAGACGCGCGATCTCCTCCGCTGCAACGGCGACTTTGTCGCTTGATGGATAGCGATCCATAAAGAGCTGCAGCTCGGTTACGGCACGTCGCGTATCGGTCTGGTCCAACTGATAGCCCGGTGACCGGTCAATAAACGTCATCGCGTATTCGAACGAGGCCTGCGGAACGCGCTCGTCGCTTCGATAGATCTGGATGAACCGCTGATACTCGTTTGCGGCAAGCAGGTAGTCGCCGTTTTCGCTGTATGCCCGTGCGAGCAGGAGCTGCGAGTCAGCCGCGTATTCATGGGCCCGGCCAAAATCAAAGGCGCCTTGCAGGTACTCGATGGCCCGGAGGTACTTGCCTTCGTCGTAATAGGCCTTGCCGCGGGTGTAGGCTTCCTCGGGACTTTCGTATCGCACGCGGCCGGAACCAGAACAGCCAGCGAGCGCAATCACTGTGACTGCCAGAAGGAGGATGTGGATAATTCGAGAGTCGAACACGATTTCTGGGAATTGGAATTGACTGCGTGGAGAACCGCGAAGTCAGCGATTGTTGCTGCCTTCCGACTCGTCTGTACAACGTGTGAGTCGCACGCCTTCGTACACGCTGACGCCGGAAAAGTGCCCCGGTCGGGGAGGGCCGGGTCGGCGCCGGCCGGGTCGGGGCGGACCGGGTCCGGTCGGGCTGCGTCGGCGAGTGCCTGACGGTGCCCTGGATGGCGCAGCGCCAAATTCCGTCAGTAGAGCAGTTCCGACCGACCGTTCCTGTAGCGCTCAAAGAACAGCGCACGATTCACGTTGCCATCCGAGAAATCCAAACGGAGTGCAATTCCGGCGTATGGCGCTGCCTGGGGAAGGTATTCATGCAGTGGCAGTTCTGTTGCGGAAGTCAGGGCATAGACAAGGAACTGCGCCAGGTCATAGCCAACAAATGCCAGGTCGTTGGCTTCTTCGCCCGTCAGCGCCACATACGTCGATTGAAAGGCCTCTACGCGGGGATCAGAATCCGCGAGGTGGAAGTCGTTTGTGTACACCGCGTTGTAGCGCGACGGCTGCATCTTCGAAGGCAGATCATGCCATTCTTTGTTGCCCAGCAGCCGTACCTGCATGTCAAGGTTGTCAAGTCCGTCCATCGCGGCTTTGATGAGCGAGCGGGCTTGACCACCGGTAATCGGCAGGTATATCGCCTGGGCTCCGTACAGCGAGTCGCTACGTACACGATCAGCGATCCGAAACCAGGATGTCGATGAGGGAAGCAGCTCAATAAACAGAAGCTCAGCGCCGAGTTCGAGCGCTGCGTCCTCAAACCCTTCTGCCATGCGTTCGCTCAGTTCATTGCCGCCTTCGGCGATGATACCAAGCTGCGAATGCCTGAGGCTCTCGACGGCGAAGCGGGCCATGGCGCGGCCACGCTCAGCCGGCGTCGGGTTCGCCTGGAAAACAAACCGACGACCAGCGGCAACGCGCTCGTCGGTCGCCAGTGGCGCGACGAGTGGAATCTGAAAGCGCTCCGCAGAGGCTGCGGCGGCGACGGCCTCGCTGCTGTACAACGGCCCAATCACCGCGTCAGCGCCTGTCGTTGCGAAGTCGTTGAATACGGCGTCGTAGTCGTTGGAGCCGCTGGATCTAAAAACAAGGCGCACCGGGAAGCTTCCATCGCCCGTTGCATTATGCGCGTCAACGGCGATACGGATTCCATTGAACAGCGACTGCGTCAGCGAGATGTTGTCGTCTGAATCCGGGAGAAGCACCCCGAGTGTGATCAGAGTAGCCGACGCTTCCCTCTCCAGCGCCTCGTTCGCCAGCCTGATCGTTTCCCGCGCATCGCGCACGTACCGGCTCCGCGGATATTGTCGCTCCAACGTCTCGAGCAGCGCCACGGCATCCGCAAACTGGCCGCCGCGATAAAGGGCTTTGCCCGCCATCAAGATGGCGGCCGTTGTCTTTGCGTTGAGCGGGTATGCCTCGAGGACCGAGCGAAAACCGTTGGCGGCATCCGCATACTCCATGGCCTCGAATTGTTGCAGCGCTACGGCGAACGAAGCTTCGGCTTCCGGAATCGTGGCAATGCCTGCATCCTGAGCGGGTGCCCGCATAACGGGGGCCAGAGCAAGTAAGGCCACCACGACAAAGAACCTGACTCGCAAACGCGCCATTGTTATTCCCACTCGATCGTTGCGGGGGGCTTCGAGCTGATGTCGTAGACTACCCGATTAATTCCCGACACCTCGTTCACGATTCGATTCGAGACGTGGGCTAAGAATTCAGCGGGCAAATGTGCCCAGTCGGCTGTCATTCCGTCGACACTCGTCACGGCGCGCAAGGCACATACGTTCTCGTACGTTCTCTCGTCGCCCATGACGCCGACCGTCTGGACCGGCAGCAACACAGCAAACGCCTGCCACACCTCGTCGTACAGACCCGATTCGTGCAGTTCCTGGATAAAGATGTGGTCAGCTTCGCGAAGCAACGCCAGCTTTCCAGTATCAACGTCGCTGAGAATCCTGATGGCGAGGCCGGGCCCCGGAAATGGGTGGCGCCCAACAATGGATTCAGGTACTTCAAGCAGCCGACCGATCGCTCTGACCTCGTCTTTGAACAGCTCGCGGAACGGCTCGATCACTTTGAGCTCCATTCCCTCGGGCAGGCCGCCGACGTTATGATGGGTCTTGATCGTTGCGGATGGTCCCTTGAACGACACGCTTTCGATTACATCGGGGTACAATGTACCCTGCGCGAGGTAAGCGGCCTTCCGCCCAACACGGCGCGCAATCCTGGCGGTCGATTCGTCAAACACATCCACGAACGTGTTTCCGATCACGACACGTTTTCGTTCGGGATCAACGATCCCTTCGAGTCGCTCAAGGAACTGCGCGGACGCGTCAACGGCTTCCAGGTTGATGTGGAAGTGGTCACGAAACGTCGCCTGAACCTCTTCCCACTCGCCTTTGCGCAACAGACCGTTATTTACAAAGACGCAGGTAAGTTGATCGCCCAGGGCGCGGTGTAGCAGAACTGCAGCAACCGAGGAATCAACACCACCCGAAAGCCCCAGGATTACGTGGTCTTCTCCGACCAATTCCCTGATCTCATCGACCTTCTCATCAACGAACGAGGCAGCCGTCCAGTCACCGTCACAGCCGCAGATCCTCAAGGCAAAGTTGCCCAGGATGCGGGCGCCATGCTGGGTGTGTACAACTTCAGGGTGGAACTGTACTCCATACAGTGGCGCTTCAACAGATCGCACCGCTGCCACGGGCGCGTTGCGCGTGTGCGCAATCAACTGATACCCGGGCGGAACGTCGGCAAGGTGATCACCGTGGCTCATCCACACCGAGCTACCCGTAGGCACGTCGTGGAAGAGGTTGTTCGCTTCGTCGATGATCAACTCAGCGCGGCCGAACTCGCGTGCAGAGGCACGCTGCACACTCCCGTTCTTGAGATGTGCCATTGACTGGAGCCCGTAGCAGATCCCAAGCACGGGTACAGGAGAGCCGTCGGCTCGCGTCAGGCCAAGCATGCCCGGGTCAAGCTGCGGCGCCCCGTCGTCATAAACAGAGGCAGGACCACCCGAAAGAATGAGTCCGTGCGGATTCATCGCCTGAACCTCATCCACCCCGATGGTACAAGGATAGATCTCGGAGTAGACGCCTGCCTCACGCACACGCCGGGCGATGAGCTGTGTGTACTGGGAACCGAAATCGAGTATGACGATCCGCTGGTGCATCAGCTGACCATTGCTGCGTAGTCCTCGGCCGACAACAGGTCGTCGAGTGATGACGGGTCGTCAACTTTCATCCGAATCATCCACCCTGCTCCGTACGGATCTTCGTTGACCACCTCCGGATTTGCGTCGAGTTCTTCGTTGGTCTCAGTGACGGTGCCTGCCACCGGTGCGTACAATTCGGACACTGTTTTGACCGCCTCGATGGTCCCGAAGATTGCGTCGGCTTCTATCGGCTGACCCGTCGGCTCAAATTCGATGTACACGATGTCACCCAGTTCAGACTGAGCAAACGCGGTGATTCCGATCACGGCTTCGCCTGACTCGGCATCGTAGCGGAGCCACTCGTGCTCCTTTGTGTATTTCAGGTCGTCGGGGAATTGCATGCTGGCTAGTGGGTTGCGAGATCCGAAAAATCGAAGCCTTCGAGAAAGGTCGTGTCAAAGTCTCCAGCGATGAACGCCGGATCCTTCATCAGCTTCTTGTGGAACGGGATCGTGGTGTGTATGCCTTCGATGACAAATTCGTCAAGCGCCCTGCTCATTTTCTTGATCGCGAGCTCGCGGGTTTTGGCCCGTACGATGAGCTTGGCAATCATCGAGTCGTAGTGCGGCGGAATCACATAGCCCGCGTACGCGTGGGTGTCCACGCGCACGCCGTGTCCGCCGGGGGCATGAAACGTCTTGATCGTGCCGGGCGACGGAGCAAACGCACGTGCCGGGTTTTCCGCATTGATGCGACACTCAATCGCGTGGCCGTCCATTATGACAGGCCGGTCTGATAGCGTCTCGCCCATCGCCACGAGAATCTGATACTGCACGAGGTCACAGTCCGCAACTTCTTCGGTTACCGGGTGCTCAACCTGGATCCGGGTGTTCATCTCCATGAAGTAGAAGTTGCCGTCGGCATCTACCAGGAACTCGATCGTACCCGCACCGCGGTAGTTGACAGCAGCGGCGCCGCGTACGGCGGCCTCACCCATGCGCCGTCGAAGGTCTTCGTCGACTACGGGTGAGGGGGATTCTTCCACCAGCTTCTGATGCCGACGCTGGATTGAGCACTCGCGCTCCCCGTAATGTTTGACGCGGCCCTGGCCGTCGCCGAGAAGCTGAACCTCAACGTGTCTGGGCTTGGAGACAAATTTCTCTACGTAGACCCCACCGTCTCCAAATGCTGCTTCGGCTTCGTTACTTGCTGCTGCGAACAGCTTGCCGAAGACTTCGGCGCTCTCAGCTATTCGCATGCCGCGGCCGCCGCCGCCTGCGCGCGCCTTGATCATGACAGGGAAGCCCATCTGTTCCGCGACCGACTGGGCCCGTGCAACGTCTTCGATGATTCCGTCGGATCCGGGCACGACGGGCACCTCGGCCTCCCGCATTGTTGCCTTGGCCAGACTCTTGTCACCCATCATGCGGATTGTATCCGCTTTGGGCCCGATGAAAACGAGGTCGTGGTCCTCGCAGATCTCTGCGAAGTCTGCGTTCTCGGCCAGGAAGCCGTATCCGGGGTGGATGGCGTCGGCTCCGGTCACCTCGGCGGCCGCGATGATACGATCGGGCCGCAGGTAGCTGTCGCGCGATGCGGGCGGGCCAATGCACACGGCCTCGTCAGCGAATCGTACATGTAGCGAGTCGCGGTCGGCCGTCGAATAAACCGCCACCGTGCGGAGCCCCATCTCGTGGCACGTGCGGATAATGCGAAGCGCGATCTCGCCCCGGTTGGCAATCAGAACTTTACGAATCACAGTATCGGGTCGGGCGAGTGGGATCCAGCGAAGCAAGGTCAGGGCTCAATGACAAAGAGCGGTTCGTCGTACTGAACCGGTTGAGCATTCTCAACCAGAATCTCCTTGATTGTGCCGCCCACCTCTGCTTCGATCTCGTTCATGAGCTTCATGGCCTCGATGATGCAGAGTACGTCGCCGGGCTTCACGACATCACCGACAGCAACAAAGGCTTCAGCGTCGGGTGACGGTGCGGCGTAGTACGTACCGACGATTGGCGCTCGCAGGACCTGGCCCGACGTCGATGCGGGCGCCTGCGGTGCTGCGTCACCACCTGCCGGGGCAGCAGGAGCAGCGGCGGCCGGCACATCAGCGGGGAGTGGCGGAGGAACGGGTGCCGGAACGTGGTGATACACTGCCGGCGGACCGGCCATTGGCGCAACTACGGGGGCCACCGGGGTCGTTCGAACAACCATCCGGAACTCCTCGTCTTCAATCTCCACCTCTGATACGCCGCTTTCTGCGACGAGCTTCAGAAGCTCTCTGATCTGATCGAGATCCATCCTGTTTTGTCGTTAGGCGGTGCTGACGCGTGTAAGGTACTCTCCTGTTTCGACGTTGACGCGGACGATGTCGCCTTCGTTGATAAACAGCGGCACATTCACCGTCGCACCACTTTCGAGGCGGGCCGGCTTTGTGCCGCCCGTTGCCGTGTCTCCTTTGAGACCGGGATCTGTCTCCGAAACGAGCAATTCGACTGTTTTGGGTAGCTCCACAGCGACGGGCTCATCCGATTCAGCATGAACCAGGAGATCGATCATGCTGCCGTCTTTTAGATACTCCCGGCCCTGAACCATCGCCACCGGAATGGGGATCTGGTCGTACGTCTCGGTGTCCATCAGGTGCAAGCCCAGATCATCCTCATAGAGGAACTGGTACGCGCGGCGCTCGATGCGCGCCGTCTCAACCTTTTCACCGGCCCGGAACGTGTTGTCGTTTACCCGACCCGTCTTCACGTTTCGGAGTTTTGTTCGGACAAAAGCCCCTCCCTTCCCCGGTTTGACATGCTGGAACTCGACGATCGTCCACAGATCACCGTTCCATACCAGCGTTAGTCCGTTCCTGAAATCGCTCGTTGAGGCCATTTCCGCGTACAGCACCCCTTTGTTTGACAGATCCGAAATATACGGTACCCCGCGGCAAAGTACTGCCGACAGCCCGCGAAGCTATTTCGCGTATTGCTCTATCAGCGATCGGATTCGGGACTCCGAAAGGCCCGTTGTGGCCCCGTTCCCCTCATCGCGGGCGCGACCGGCAGACGGCGCTTTCCCCTCGGGGGCTCCCGGGAGGGTATCCAGCATGGCGCGAATGCGCTCATCGACCGAGTCCATCCAGTCCGGCGCTGAACCACGCTCCGACGCTTCCGTTGCCGTCGTCGTCACCGACGTTGCCGCCCCGCGGACACCAAAGGCCACACGTTTCACATTCAGTAGATGCAGCGGCGAGATGT
The DNA here is from genome assembly GCA_030431165.1 of Rhodothermia bacterium. Classification (GTDB taxonomy): domain Bacteria; phylum Bacteroidota; class Rhodothermia; order Rhodothermales; family JABDKH01; genus JANQRN01. The sequence continues at coordinate 9,873 of JAUIJQ010000042.1, forward strand.
TGTCGCTAGTAATCGAGCCGCCAACGGTGCCGGGACCAAGCGTCATCGATGGAAACAGATCCGTCGTATATCCGACAGAACCAAGGGCGGCTACGGTATTCACGACAATGCGCATTGCCGGCTTGCGGAGCGCGAACGCTTCGATAACCTGCTGATCAGTACAATGCAGCCCGAGCGTGTGCCCCATTCCCCCGTAGTTCAACACCTCGATACAGCGTTCGCAACCACGCTCCCATCCGTCTGACACGTACATAGTCAGGATTGGCGACAGCGTCTCCATGGAGAGGGGCTCAGTCGGTCCAACCTGATCGACCTCAACGATGACGGCGCGGGTTTCTTCGGGCACGGCGAAGCCGGCGTGCCGCGCGATCCACGCTGGAGACATACCGACCTGGTCGACGTTCAGTTTGCCGTTGTTGACCACAAACGCCCGTAGCATATCGGCCTCTCTACCACGCGCGAAGTAAGCGCCCCCTGCCAGCAGGGCTCGCTCAAGTCGCTCGCGCACCGGAGCATCAACGACGACGCTGCGTTCGGTCGAACAGAGTGTGCCCCAATCAAACGAGACGCCCGTAAGCATGTCGGATGCCGCTTTATCCACGTCAGCCGAACGATCGACGTACACCGGCACGTTCCCCGAACCAACACCATACGCTGGTTTTCCCTTCGAGTAAGCCGCGCGCACCATGGGTGTACCACCCGTAGCGAGAATGACATCTGTTCCCGGCGACTCCAGCAACTCGTTTGTGCCCGAGATGCTCACGGCCGTCATGCACCCGAAGAGTCCGCCCGGTGCGCCTGCTCGGTAAGCGGCCTCGGCAACAACGTTCAACGCCTCCGCGGTGCACGCTGCAGCCCGCGGGTGGGGACTGATCACAATACCACACCGGGCTTTTGCGGCGATGATGGCTTTGTACATAGCCGTTGATGTCGGATTTGTCGACGGCGTCAGCGCTGCGACAACCCCCATCGGTACGGCCACCTCCCAGACGGTGGTGCCCGCGATTCTCCGGCTAACGCCGCACGTGCGCATCCCGGCCATTCGGGCATGCAGCGTCTCTGTCGCGAACAGGTTCTTTGCCTCTTTGGAATCAACGCGACCAAAGCCCGTCTCTTCGTGTGCCATGACAGCGAGTCGGCGTGCGGCGGCAGCGCCCGCCGTTGCCATTGCGGAGACGATCTCGTCAACGCGTTCCTGAGAGACGTGCTTGAACGCGGCCTGCGCGGATTTCGCACGTGCCACGAGTTCTCGGGCTTCCTGTATCGAGCGTAGGTCGGTGTCCATTGCACTGCCAGGTGGACCCGCAATATCCCACTGGTGAATCCGATTCGCAACGCACGCCGGATTCAGCTCGGCAGGCCCCGCAGACCTGCACACGATGACAATATCGCTTGATCTTCACCACCGTGTGCGGCCGAGGGAAATAGATTCAATTCAGGCTCCTACTCCTTAGTTTTTATTCGTTATATGCCATAGCGCAGCGTCGCTGCCGAAATACCCATATTCACGCCATCTATCCCATTTCGCAGGGTTCACTTGCACATGTCCCCCTCCCCACCCGATCCAGGCGACGACGCCATGCACCTGTCGATGGCTGCCCTCCTGTCCAACCGGCTCGACCCGGTTCATCGGGAAGAATTGCTGACCGTGCTCGCCGAAAATCAGGAGGCGCGGGAACTCTTGCGCATGGCATACGAACTGTATCGTGAGAACTCACGGATCCGGCAAGCACGCATCGAACGAACAAGAGTGAACGGAATTCGTCAACCCCTCGAACCCTCAGCACATGCAGGTGATGGCTCGACCCATAGATGACTTTGCGCCGAAGATCTCGTCGGGTATTGATGCCGTCGATCGGGTTTGGGGCGGACTATACGAGGGTGGTGCGTACATGGTGTACGGTCGCGTCTCAAACGGTCGCGGCCTGGTTTCGCTGCTGTTCTCCCAGATAGGTGCGGCGCTCGACGAGAAGACGCTTTACGTCTCGACCGAGCGTTCGAAGGATCTGATTATCCAGGCTGCCTCGATCGGTTTTGACATCCGGAAGGCACACCGCCTGGGCATATTCAAACTTGTGCGCACAACGCAGCTACTCAAGCCGCACCCGGACCATAAAGACGACAAGTACTCGCCCTTTGACCGATTGATGAGTCAGGTGCGTTCGTACGCCCCGACCCGCCTGGTACTGTCAGATCCATCCGCATTCGCAGGAGACATCGACCCGCTGTCGGTTGCGTTTCGAAATGCGTACGCGCGTTTCCTCGAACAAATCGAACCACTCGGAACGACGGTCATGTTGTCACTACCCGAGCCGGCGAGCGACGAGGCACGCAGGTTCACCGAG
>JAUIJQ010000580.1 GCA_030431165.1 Rhodothermia bacterium
CCTCGAGATTGACGACATTGCTGAAGCCCTGGTCCTGCAGTGCCCTCGCTACCTGGGATGAGCGATAGCCCACCGAACAGTACGCAACAATCGGCGCGTCTTTGTCGATTCCCAGCGAATCAATCGCGGGGTTTTCGGGGTCAACAAAGATCGCCCCCTCTATGTGACTTACATCGTACTCAGCACGCGTACGCGTATCGAGGATTATCGGGCCGTTCGTCCTTTCTGAGGACGTCAATAGTGTCGCCAGGGAATCGGTTGAGATGTGCCGCACGTCCTTGTACTCCGTGCGCACACCCTTCAATACCGCTGACCAGGTCAGGTCCTGCGAGCAGCCCGTCCGCGCCCAGAGGAGGACGCCGGCAACCGCGACCAGTGCGAGAGCAAACTTCTTCATGGTGTGGTTGGCGCGTCTATGAGGTTGTCTCCGGATGCCAATGTGGTTGCGTGGTTGCGGGCTTTCCTGTTGCCCGCTGCTGTATCGCTACCGGGCAGCACCGCTTCGCGGGGCCCGCTGCGAACATCCAACCGCTGTAGTACGAACTTCGTCCAGCCGTAGTTCATCTTTGACGGCAGGCTTTCCCAGAAGAACCGCTTTGTGGGGGCGGATGCAAAGCTTGGCTCGAAGTAGCAGTTGATTGTGCAACCGCGACAGACCTCGTGACGCCCCTCGAGTCGTTTGTGCTCAGCGACGACATCCGAATTCCACAGCGCTTTCAAGCGGCCCTCGATCGGGATTCGGTCGAGCCCGTAGTGGTAACATGGCAGGACCAACTCGTTGAACGGCGAGATGACAATGGTCGTCGACACCGCGCGGCAAACCGGGTCTTCGGGGTCATTGCCCCCCTCCCGCCGCAACGTCACAAACGCCGGATTCAGATACGTGTACGGTCGCTTGCCAAATGCTTTTATCCGGCTGAGCACGTCCTCCGACAGCGAGGCACCCAATGCATTGTACTCGAACAGCGGATTGACGATCAGGATCAGGTCGTTTGGTCGAGAGATCTCGTCGTAGATGCGTTCGAGGTGCTCGATGTTGTCGTTGGTGACAGTGAACAAAAGATCCGGCCTCTCTCCCAACTCCAGTGCAACTTGTATCGAGCGCATGACGGAATCAAAGCAGTCCACCCCGCGGGACGCATTGTGAACAGATGCATCGGCCGCGTCTATCGAGAAGTGTAAGAGGTCAACCTTGCCGGCAAGCGCCCGGGCCCGCTTCGGATAGAGCAGCCCGTTTGTCGTCACCGTCGTTCGCATCCCGAGCGAACGCGCAACCTCAAGCAGCTCGTCAAGCTGAGGGTGCAGGAGCGGCTCTCCTCCCGTAAAGTCCACCACCCGAACGCCGAGCTCACGCATGTCCTGCAGGTTGCGCCGAACATCTTCAAGCTCAACGAGCGGTGACGGCTGCTCCCATATGTCGCAGAAGCCGCACTTCGCGTTGCATCGGTAGGTCGTGTAATAATTGCAGAGTATCGGGCCCATGCAATCTATCAGTTCGGTCGTGTGGTCGGTACGCCTGGTTCGCCTTCGAGTACCCGCTGGGCTTTCTTTTCTGTTCCCGCAGGCCCGTCGCACGTGGTGTCCTGGAAGAACGTAATCGGCGCGCTGCCCGCGATGCGGCGCTCCTTGCTGAGGGCCAACGCCATTCGTGCGTGGTCAAGATCGGGCTCAACGATCGTATCGACTGAGGCACCAACGGATTTCAGCCGCGCTATCAGCAGCTCCGACTGCCGTTCAAGAAAGGGAAACTCTTGTCCGCCATACATAACGAGAAAGGGCGGCGCCTCGGGGCTGACGTACTGCAGTACCGAAGCCTCATGCGGCCAGGTGCCTGTGCCATCGACCGCACCAAACCGATCTGCGAGGTAGTCAAATTCCGCCCCCAGCTGATACGTCTCGCGGTCTTCCATGTCGTATCCCGCACCGCTTACGGCGACAACACCGCAAACAACGTCGGGTGACAGATCAGCGTCCCCGAGGATCGCGTCGTCGAGTGCGGCGCGTGCAACAAGGTGTGCACCCGCCGAATAGCCAACAAGAAACAGGCGCGTAGTGTCACCGCCCTCCTCACCAGCTCGCTGCCGGGCGTGTCGAATTGCGTATGCCACATCGCGAAGCTGTGTGCGCCAGTGTACTCCCGGGATCAACCGGTAATTGATGACAGCGGCACCAACACCGTGCTCGACATAATGCCGACCCACGTTCCGGTAGAAGTCTTTGCCACCTACCCGCTGCCCTTTGTCACCGGCATTCCATCCCCC
>JAUIJQ010000581.1 GCA_030431165.1 Rhodothermia bacterium
GACAGCATACAACCCCGGGCCGATTATGGAGCCGACCGGGTTTGCTGCGGAGCCCGGCGACTCCGTCGTTGTCCTGTCCTGGGACAAAGACCCCGTGCGCCGGTTTTCCGGGTACTGGATCGAGCGTTCTGAGGATGGCGGGCGAAACTACGAGCGCATTACCGACGGCCCATTCTTTGGCAATGTGGGTGTCACCGATTCGCGCATCACGTTCAGAGATCGAAACGTAACGAACTACCGGGTATACCGATACCGGCTGCGAGGCATTACTCACTTTGGTGTACTAAGCGTTGCGACAACGGCCAACGTGATACCTGTTGATTTTGAGGCACCGCCGCCGCCGTTTATTACAGAGACAGAGCACGTCGAAGGCCCAACCGTTCGTATCAAGTGGGATGTGATTGCTGAGGGAATGCCGGATGACTTCGCCGGCTTTTATGTCGGCCACTCCATCGAACACGGGGGCGACTACGCGCTTGATATGGACAACCTGCTCTCACCTGACACGCGCGAGGCTGTTGACAATCGCGCCATCGCCACAAAAGCCAACTACTACATTGTTGTTGCCGTTGACACGGCGCAGAACGTTGCGGCGTCGCTGCCGATGCTCGTTCAACTGAGCGACTCCATTCCGCCGGCGCCACCCGTGAACTTCGAGGTGGTCGCAATCGAAGACTCGACTGGCCGCATCGAGATTGGTTGGGATGTGCCCGAAGCCGCCGACCTCTACGCATATCGGATTTACCGGAAACACAATCTCAATGACGAGTGGGTGCTTCGAAACGAAGACCTGCATTACGCATCCACGTTTGTTGATACGCTCAATCTCCGTTCGCTGACAAACGAGGTTTACTATCAGGTCGTTGCGATTGACTACAGTTTTAATCCGTCGCAACCGTCTGAGCCATTCAGGGTGCCGCTGCCCGATTTTATCCCGCCGGTTGCACCGGTGTTTACGGAAGCGGTACCCACAGACTCTACTGTGTCGATGGCATGGTCGCGCAGCCCGAGTTTTGATGTCGTTGAGCAGATACTCTACCGGCGCCTCTCAACCGATACAGACTGGACCGAGTTAACACGACTCGGCCCGACCGCTGACGCATTTGTCGACTACGACGTGCAAAAACTGCGGACGTACGAGTACACCTTGCAAGCCGCTGACAGCTCCGGATTTCTTTCCAACCTCGCCGTCCCGGTGAAGGGCAGGGTGTACGATACCGGTGTTCGGCCCGGCGTCGTTGCGCTCACTGCGGTTGCTGATACTTCGGAAGGGTTTGTGCAACTCGAATGGTCGTATCCGAATCCGGAAGATGGCGAGTATTGGTTCGTCGTTTATCGAGGCATCGACAACATGGAGCCGGCGCGCTATCGGTCAACCGGGACGGAGTCACGCTTTGCGGATCGTCGCGTGCGGTTCCGAAACGAAAGCGCATACTCGTACGCAGTGCAGGTCATGTATCGGAACGGCGGGATGAGTCCGCTGAGCGAGACCGTAAACGTGGAGTATCCTCGGCGGGAGGAGTGACCCGTCGTCAGCCTTGGTCGTACAGCTCCTTGTAGAGCCACGCCCTTGCCCCGCGCCAGTCGCGCTTTACCGTACGCTCAGAGATGCCTAGCGTGTGGGCGGTCTCTTCGACGGACAATCCGGCAAAGAAGCGGCACTCAACGACCCGGGCTCGACGCGGATCAAGCGCTTCGAGCCGATCGAGGGCTTCATCAAGTGAAATGAGTTCCTCAGATGCGACTTCTGCAGGGACAGAGCGGCCCTCGAGGTTGAGCATTTCGAGCGAATCAGGCCGCTGGCCTTCGCCGCGTTTCTGGCTCAGCCGCTTCCGTGCATGGTCAACCAACACCTGACGCATCGCACGTGCGGCCGCGCCGAAAAAATGAGCGCGACAATCAAACCCGAGCGCTTTGTGGTCGACGAGCTTCAGGAAAGCTTCGTGGACAAGCGCAGTTGTGCCAAGCGTTGCATTGGATTCGCGTCTAAGCTGCGAGCTGGCCATCCGGCGCAGCTCTTCGTAGACGACCGGCATCAACGCGCCCATCGCGTCGTCGTCGCCGTCGCCAATCCGCGAAATGAGCTCGGTTACGGTCTCGTTTACCATCAGGCGTCTTGTACTACCTAGACACGCTCCAACTTAATCGGATACGTCATCCCCGCGTTCCACTGGCACACGTACAGGTTCTTGTCGCGATCAACGCACACGTCGTGGCAATGCTGAAAGACCGGCGCGCTTCCGTCTTCGGGCTGCTCCT
>JAUIJQ010000582.1 GCA_030431165.1 Rhodothermia bacterium
GGTCGAGCTGAGCCAGCGAATCTTCCATCGCTACAACACCAGCGAAGAGGCTGTCGTTCTTCGCGAACCGGGCGTACAGTGAACGATTCGAGCTCATGAAGTCCAGTGACCCATCCGCCCGAATGCCACCAAGGGCAAGCGTAACATTATGCACCAGGCCACGATTCTCGTTGTCGTGAATCCACTCCGAGAAGTAGTGCAGCCGACTGCAATAGCCATCCATCGTGCCTCCGCGGTATCGCAACCGTCCCAGACGCGCAACAAATCCGTCGAAGCTCTTGTCGTTAGAAACGATGCCCTGGGAAAGTGCCAACGCCGTCTCAACAAAGAGCACGCAATCGAACTTGTCCAACGACACGACGAGTTCTTCATCCTCAGAAGCGTCGAGCAGTCCGCCGACATATGAGGACCCGATAAACAGTGTGCCGACTTGCTGCATCACCCGGCCTATCTCGTCGTCGGCAAAAGACTCGGCGTCGGCCGTCTCGATCACTCTTTGAAAGAGGGCCCGCGCCGTTGAATCGGTTGCTACCTTGCCCGCCGGGGCAGCAGGTACGTCGCGTGCAGGGGCAGATGATCCATCAGCGGCAGCAGCCGTGCGCGCACCAAAGGCATCTGTCGGACGGCTCCTGTCTCCATTTCCGCAGCCACCGATGGTTGCAATCAGTACAACGCCGGCGGCAACGGCGAACAGGCTTGACGCAGCAGCCCGCAAAGGGCGCGCAATTGACAATACTGATGACCCGATCATACCTGGTATCGGAGGGACGGTGGGAACCCGGTTTGCACGACGTCTTTTGTGCCTGTCGTGTCTTTCGTGCTGAGGCTCAAACTAATCTCGCCACGAAACGTTGCGTCTGATCGCATCGGCCAGCATCCTCTCATATTCTTCACGTGCTATCTCTTCCACCCCAAAGCGCTCGAGGTGCGGCGTGGTAAACTGGGTATCGAGTAGAACATACCCCCGCTCTCTAAGGTGGCGCACCAGGTGAACGAGCGCCACTTTTGACGCATCGGTCTCGCTGTGGAACATCGATTCGCCGAAGAAGGCACCCCCAAGGGAAACACCGTACAGGCCGCCAACAAGCTTACCGTCTCGCCACGCCTCAACACTGTGTGCGAAGCCGAGCGCATGCAACCGCTCGTACGCTTCGCGGATTTCGTCGGATATCCAGGTTTCCCGCCGCGCCGCGCACCGAGCAATGACATCCGCAAAAGCGGTGTCCGTACGCGTATCGAACTTGCCCGATCGCACCGTACGTCGCAGACTCCTCGACACCCGAAACGCATCCAGTGGCATCACGGCTCGCGGATCCGGTGCGTACCAGTACACCTGCCCCGTTTCTTCGTCCGCCATCGGGAAGCAGCCACCGGCGTAGGCACTCAGCAGAAGTTCGGGCGTAAGTTCGATCGACATTTTTGTATCATCGTCCGGAAGCGCGTACCTGAAGGGACGACGCCTGGGATCAATATCCACGCATCCGGATTCTCCGAACGTACATATGGCCTCGTTGTTCGTCGATATTGACGGAACAGAGCTTGAAGTTGCCGAAGACGGCACGGTGTCGGTCTCGGGCGATACCCGTGCCATCGCGCCGCCAATCGTTCGCAGGCTGGATGGTTCGACGTATCACGTTCTGCATGAGGGCAGATCGTCTGTTCTGCACATCGAAGACGCCGGGGACGGGACGTTTCGCGTGCAGTCGCGCGGCCAAGCGGCGACCGCGCATGTACAGACTCGCAAAGAGCGTCTCCTTGCTCGCTACGGTGTCAATGCCGACGCGCGAACCGCCGACGGAACCGTCAAGGCACCCATGCCCGGTCTTGTGCTTCGGGTAATGGTGGAAGTTGGTCAAGAAGTCCGTCACGGGCAGGGTGTGCTCGTCCTCGAGGCCATGAAGATGGAGAACGAGCTTGTCGCGCCGACGGACGGAAGAATTGCCGCGGTCCACGCGACAGTCGGCGAGGCCGTTGGCAAAAACGCGCTGCTCGTGGAAATCGAGGCAAGCGCGTGAAGGTGCTCGTCACCGGAGCGACAGGCTTTGTCGGATCACACGTTGCACGCGCATTGCTGACCGACGGGCATGACGTAAGCATTTTTCGCCGCCGCGAATCATCTCTTGATCTGCTTGCTGACATTGCCGCGGACGTGCGGCACGACATCGGCGAAATTATGGATCCCGATGCGCTGGCCTTAGCGATGCGCGGATGCCAGGCGGTATTTCATGTTGCGGGCGCGGTCGGACTGGAAGGC
>JAUIJQ010000583.1 GCA_030431165.1 Rhodothermia bacterium
CGATACGACTCGCGCACAACACGAAAGTCGCCCAGTCGCGAACGGTCAGGCCAGACCATATACAGCGCGGGCACAGCCCCCGCCTCCCGGATCTTCTCCGCAAACAGCTTGCTGTACTCCAGCAACGACGGACGCCCCTCGGTCGCAGACGGCCCCTGCTGCATCACAACAACATCCCATGGGTGATCCGTAATGCGCGCAACGGTTTCGAGGCGGTTCCAGTGATCCTGCAGGCCGTAGTTCGGCTCAGCGATCATCTCCACGAAGGTGTCACCAACATTGGCTTCTGCAAGCAGATCTTCCAGGATGGCCGGGAGGTCGTTGTAATACGTCAGACTGTTGCCAATGAAGAGGATGGCAAGGTCGGATGGCTCGGGATCTGTTGGAGTTTGACTACACGACGCCCCCGCCAGCGGAAGAGCGAGTGCAGCCGTTATCAGTATGGCGAGGCTTCTTTGCAAGGTCGGAACGGCCGCGTGGAAGAGGTTTGAACAGGGCGCAACTCGTGATGCGCTCAAACCTGATCGACGGGTGTGGCCGAGATTGGTTTCGCCCGTGTGGTGCAAAACGAACAGACCTGTGCCCGGCGCTCTTAACGCGTGGCGGTGGTGGCGACGACGCGGGTGCTGCGACTGCCGGGGCGTCCGTCTGCGGTGACGGCGACAACGTAGTACACGTCGCCGGCGTTGCCTGCGGTGTCATTGTAGCGCGAGACATCCGACACCTGGGCAACTTGCTCAAACGCGCCACCCTGCACCGCCCGGTAGATCTGGAATTGCGATGCGCTTGATTCGCTGCTCCATGTGACGAGGACAGAACCCTCACCGTAGCTGGCCACGACGTTGCGTACACGATCGGGTCGTTTCGTCGATCGAGTTGACACGGTGTCGCTGGATGCCGCGCTCACGTTCCCAGTTGAGTCAATGGCCGTGACTGCATACACGTAGGTTGCCTCCAGCATCACCTCGCGATCGAGGTAACTTGTGGCGTTGCGGTCGAAGGTCCATGTCGACTCGTCATCGCCACTACCGCTGCGGCGCAGGCTGTATGCGACGACATCGCGCGACGGGGACGGATTCCAGGCTACTGCAACAACACTGTTGCGTGCCTGCGCCTGCAGCACCGGGGCGGCCGGGGCCTCGTCATCCGGAATCTGGAGATGAACGAACACCGTGTCGGATCTGTTTGCCGAACTGTCGGATGCAAATACGCCATACTCGTAGTATGCGCCCGGTTCAAAGCCCGCCCCGGTTGGCCCCACATCCGAAAATGAACCGGCCCGAACGCGTTCTGTGTTGATGTTTGCAAACGGTTGCCGCTGCGCGAGGCGCGCGCCCACGGGCCCTTCGCCACGGGGCGTGATATTGCGGCGCAGAATGACATGCGTGTTCAGGTCTGCTGCCAATGACGGCGACCACGACAATTGTACCGAACCAGCCTCGACAGCCGCAGCAAGTCCGGTCGGCGCCGCGGGTGCCTCGCGGTCCTCGATGAGCAGCGACGCGGTCCGCGTTCGTTCGCTTTCGTTTCCGGCCACATCCACCGCACTGACCTGGTAGTGATACACGCGGCCGGGCTGCACGGTACGGTCGATGTGCTGGGGTGCATCCACGCCTACTTCCGCGACAAGCGAAAATTCAGCCGTCACATCACGGCTGCGGTAGATACGGTAGGCCGAGACAGGCTCCCCCGCGTAGCTCCATGCCAGGTCCACGCTGCGGGAATCCAGTGCCTCGGCCATGATTGCAATCACCGGATCCGGCGGTACGTCATCTACAACCGTAGCTGATGCCGCATCCGAGGCTGCGCCTGACCGACCCGCAAAATCAGTGGCCGCAATCCGGAAAGTTCGCTCAGTGCCCGGACTTCCGGCTTCTATGGACGTGTTGTATCGCACCATGCCAACCTGCCGGAGTGTACTTGCGCCCTTCACCCAAACGAGCCCGTCTGCCGTTTCTTCAAACACGTTGAACGATGTGATTGCGTCAAGCGCACGGCCGTCATGGTCGTACGTCCACGTCAGCGTGATTCGCTCTTTTGCATAATCGGCGTCGACAGCCACCGGGACAGGGATGGTTGCGGGCGTAACGGTAACCGTGAATTCGTCCGCTGACTCGTTGCTTTCACGGCCAAGCCCGTCAACCAGGACAAGTCGATATGTCGTCGAACCGGTTGCCGCTGTTGAATCGACAAAGAGCCGACCAAGGCCACGGGCAACACCTTGATCCACGATCGCATGCAGGT
>JAUIJQ010000584.1 GCA_030431165.1 Rhodothermia bacterium
GAATGTGATTCACAACGAGCATCTCAGCGTCGGGTCCCTCGTACAGGCGATTACGCGTGACAACAGCCGAATCGTTTTCGCCAACAGAAACCGAAATCGGCCGGTCTGCCGTGTTGCCCTCCACGAGGCTAACCAACGTGCGACTCACGGTGATTGCATCAAAAACGGATGCCCCCTCGACTGTCGTGACCGTGTTGTCACGGATAGTCACGTTATCCGAAAACGTAGTCTCAATGCGGCCCGAGAGTTGGTTGTTCGTTATCGTCCCGACCGACGCGTTCGCCATGGCGATTCCCGCAGTCCCAAGCAGCGTAACACCGTCGACCGTCAAAACAGCATTGTCATTTCCGTCGCGGCGGATTGAAATCGAGCCATCGAGCGTGCCCTGCTCAATCAGCGCTTCATTTGAGGCGAGAATGTTAAGCGAGCCAAATGTTAAGCCGCCACCCGACGTGTAGTTGATGTTGCGAACAACAACATCTTCGTACTGGCCTGATATCCCGTACCCGATGCGACCATCCTCCGAGATTGGCCGGAAAGTCAGGTCTTCGAACAACGCTGTGTTTCCCTCAACGGACGACGTGGTCCGAATTCCGAGGTTTGTGTCACCGTTTGACCGCGGATCGGTCTCCATCGTCATATTGTTGACGACGAGACCCCGGCCGGTCGCATCCAGGATCGAACCCGGGGAGCGGTTAATGTCCACAAACCGAAGTATCGCGCCCGCACGCGACTCACCAGTAAACGTGACGTTGTCTTTCCGCAACGTTGGCCGCGACGGGGACTCATGGATCCCATCGCAAAGCGTCACGGTACCGCCATCCTCGATCGCGTACAACGCCGCGGCGACCGAGCTTGTACTTGCGCCGGCACAGGCAAGGTCATCATCAACGACTATGTTGCTGGACGGGGCAACTTTACGCACGCGAATCTCAAAGCCACCGGTAGTTCCATAAAATTCGTCGCTCGCTGTGATGCGATACGCGCCCGTCGCCTGCAGCGCTTTGCTGAAGCCGCCAATGATGTCGTCTTTCCATCCGACCTGCTCCGTCACGCTGGGCACCTGACTGCCGTTCGGAAAGAAGATTCTGAAATGTAGATCCTCCAGATACTGACTACCGGTTCGGTAGAAGGCTACTTCAAATCCGTCGCCCTCTGTGCCTTCAAACTCGAAGTAGCGTGGCTGCCCGTGATACGCCACTGAGGTTGAGTACCTCGCTTCGCCATTGGTCAAATTCGAGAACCGTCGGTTCATCTGGCTTCACGCTGGAGAGACCAACCTTGATGGTCGAATCAACAGCGGTCGGCAAACTCATTATCACAGCATAGTGTGTCCCAACGCCCGGCTCGAAGGGTTGGCTCGACGGTGCGTTAAGGTTGCCGCCAACTCCGTTCAGCTCGCTGTCGTACACGACGGCGCGCATCCGCAGCCGGCCCTGAGACACTTCACTCCCGATTACGAGATACTCGGCGGCACCCGGATCGAACTGAAAGATTCGGAAATCGTCTGGCGCAATCTTCAGCGTAGCATTTGAGTTCACCTGCATCGACGCCGTGACCGTACGCACATGAAACTTGATGCTACTCGGATTTGAGGTTGTCGGCGTCACGATAAACCGATACAATCCGTCATCCGGCAACTCGACGGTTTTCACCACCCCGTCGGCACCGCGCGATGCAAGAACGGTGTCGTCTTCTCCGCGAAGTTCAATAATCGCCGGGACGCCAATTCCCGACTCGAGCACTCCCTGGAACCCGAGAATCTGACCAGCCTCTCCCTGGAACTGGTACACGTAGAACTCACCCGACGTAAACGTCGTCGTTGTGTCCAACGGTATCGTTACCTGTGTGTCATCAGCGACGTACACGGTATCCAGCACAAGTTCAAACTGCGTCGCGCCGCCAGGCTGACCAACGAGTGTCGTATCCCCCTGCAGGAGCACGTTCTGCTGCAGAATCGTGCCGCGGAGAATCACCTCCTGACCGCCCGGCAAGAGCACGCCACCTCCCTCAGACGGGAAGAATGTCCGCGCCGTAAACACGGGCGGATCAAGCTGCGAGCGCTTGTCGAGATCGCCCTTGATCGCACCCTCGACCCAGCAATACACCTTCACCTTGTTGCAGATACCGTTGAAACATTCGTATTTGTAACACAGCCCCTCTGCCTCGTCTGGATCGTTGTCGGGTTTGTCAATGTTCCACCACGAGAAATGACCAACAGTGGCCGACAACGCG
>JAUIJQ010000043.1 GCA_030431165.1 Rhodothermia bacterium
GCCCGCTGCGCTGATATCGGGAGGGAGCGGGGCACCCGGTTCGAGCTCCTCGCCACCGGTGAAGCCTTCACCGTGACACGCACGACAGGTGATGTTTGCGAGGTACTCGCCGTATTCAACGGTGGGGCCGGTTGGTGGTGCTTCGTTTCCGTGCGCCGACGTGACCACGTACTCGGTGAGGTTTATTCCACCTGCGCCGACAATCAGGCTCCCGAGCGGACGAAGCTCCGAAGCGGGCAGTTCGTTATCGACCGGATCGAGCGACTGCAGGTATGCAATAAGGTCGGATACATCAGTATCCGAGAGATTGTGGAAGTACTTCGACGGCATCATCGGCAGAAGCGCGCGACCATCGGGTCTTACGCCGAACCGTATAGCCCGATCAAAATCGGTGGCAGAGTATCTCGCTCCGACGCCGCCGGCGCCAGAGGTCAGGTTCGATGCGACTACCAGAAACGGTGGGGCGTCGATCATCGTGTTGCCGGCAAGATTGTCGCCATGGCAGTCCTGGCATACGAGGGTCTTGGCGAGGTGCTCGCCACGTGCGACCGATATCGAGTCCGTTTCGACTGAGGCGATCGCGCCGGCAACTTCATACGTGCGGGAGTAGGCTGACTGGCCCTTGGAATAGAAGACGAAACCGATCACAAGCGCGACAATTGCGATCGCCAGCAATGCGGTTCCGACCCACTTGAGTGTGCGTTTCATCGCAGGATAGAGGCGAGTAGGAGGGAGTGAGGGACGCGGCCACGATAGCTAGTTTTCGCGCACCGCGCAAGGAGTGGCCGGTGACGACGACATACAAAAAAAGCGAGTCCCGGTGAGGGGACTCGCTTTTGTAAGGCCGGAAGATCGCGCAGGGCAAACTTCAGAAGCCGTTTACCAACGGTTCGGGCCCGAACGACGAGGACGCTCTTGCGCTTCGTTCACTCGGAGTGCGCGACCGCCTACCTCATGCCCATTCAGCGCATTGATGGCTTTGTCGGCATCAGCAGCGTCCATTTCGACGAAGCCAAAACCGCGTGAGCGGCCGGTTTCGCGATCAGAAACGACAGCCGCTGAATGGACATTGCCATATGCGGAAAAGAGGTCGCTCAATTCGTCTTCGTTGGTGCTCCAGGGAAGATTTCCCACGTAGATCTTTTTCACAGAATCGTTCTCCAAACCCGGCCGAAGCCGGATACAAAGGCCACCACCCACCATTTATGGCAGACTTGGCCCATAGTTAACCAGTGCAACAGCGCGGCCCTGAGGCCACCCAATTGCGTGACAAAGAGCAAATATACGGCATTATTGGCGTTTCCCACGAAAACAGGACGAGACCATTGATTCTTCATCCGAACTGTTTATGGATCCGTGATGCAATACGCCGCTGCCGGGAGGCATTTTAGGCGCTCGTCGAACCGGGATAAGCGGCATCCGGCCACAGATTCAGCTTGATCAGGACGTCACGCAAACATCGCGCATCGACCCGGGCTCGCGGCGGGCCCACACGGCGCAGCGCACTCCTCGCAGCCGCTGGTACGCTTTTTTTGGCCGGATGTATCGGGACTGACCTCGTTGAAGAGACAGCCCTGACGATCCCTGAAATCCGTGTCTCACATGCCTCGGTTGCGCTCATCCAGGGTGACGAAGTCGCACTGACGGCCACCTACCTGGATGCGTTTGGCAACGTGGATCCCTTTGTCATGCAGCGGTGGTTCTCCGGCAACGCCGGGATTGCCGTCGTAACGGATGACGGCGTCATCCGCGGTGTTGCGGCGGGTCAGACTACCGTTTCGGTTTCGGTCGACACCACGCTTGGTCCACCTGTGCTCGTGACGGTAGTCGCCAACGCATCCGCTGCCGCATCGGTGGAGATCACCCCGGATTCACTCGCACTGACCGAGGGCGAAGAAACTCAGCTCGCGGTGTCGGTCAGAAACATTGCCGGTGAATTGATTGCTCCATCGGAGGTGATGTGGCAATCAAGCGACGCGGGTACGGCGCAAGTTGATGCAGAGGGTAACGTTATCGCCATTTCACCGGGTACCGCGTCGATCGTCGCCAGCGCTGATGGAATCGCGAGTACCCCAGCAATCGTGGTTGTGCGTGGCAGAGTGCGCAACGGGTCATTTGTAAAGCGGCCGGGCACTTCATACAACGTGTCGGGTTCGGCAGAGCTCGCCGAACTGGCCAGCGGAAGACTGCGGTTAATCCTCGGGTCGGACTTCATTTCCAGCGATGGACCCGACGTTGATGTTTACCTCTCCCAGACGAATACGGTTACCGGTACGAGTCTTTCGTTGGGTTCGATCATCTCCAGCTCGGGAGCCCAGCAGTATCCGGTCCCGTCGGGGGTCCAACTCGATGACTTTGACTGGGTCATCATTCACTGCGTCGCGTTCAACGTCACGTTTGGTTATGCACGACTCTTTTAGACACCACGCACGTCTTTGGGTGCTTGCCGGACTGATGATTGTGGCGACTGGGGTGGGCGCGCCGCAAAAGGCACAAGCGGATGGCTGGACAATGCCGCGCGGTGTGGGCTTCTACCAGGTGCGGTTTGAGACGCTACGAACCCGCAGCTACTTCGAGCCAACCGGCAATCGCCTTGGTGTACCAACCATCGGTGCGTACCGCGTCAGCCTGTACGGTGAGTATGGATTGACAGATCGGATATCCGTCCTCGCCTATGTACCTATTGAGAGACTGACCCTGAATCGGCAGGTTGGTGCCGTTTCTGGCATCGAACTAGACCCGGGCGACGCGGTGACGGGGGCAGCGGACATGGTCTTGGGCATCCGCGGAAATCTATTTAGCTCGGGGCGAACGGTTGTGTCGGTCGGACTGGCATTTGGCATCCCGACAGGCAGCGCAACGCAGGAGAGTGGACTCTATACGGGCGATGGTGAAGCAAACCAGCAGGTGACGATCGAGGTTGGACATGGGTTCGGGACTTCGGGCTACGTGGTCGCGGTCGCAGGATTCAATCACAGGACACGCGGCTTCTCCGACGAAATCGTTTACCGCGCCGAGGTTGGTGGACCTGTATGGAGGCGGGTCTCCGGGGCCGTGAGGTGCTCCGGGGTACAGTCGTTACAGAACGGAGACGCGGTTTTGGGCGGCCGGGGACTGCGTGGCAACGATCAGCGGTTTCTACGGTATGGTGCTGAATTGCGGATGGCCGTCACCACAAACACGGGCGTGGCGCTGAGTGTTGATCGAAACGCACTGGTCCAAAATGGGCTGGGAGGGTCAACCGTGGGCGTGTCGGTTTTTGCGCGCCTGTAAACTCGGTCGTAGCGCAGGGAAAGCCGGCACCGGTCTGTGCGAGTTACCGGGCGGCTCCCGGTTTTCGTCGTGGTTTTGCCGCGAGCAGCCGGAGACCGTTGAGTGAGACGAGTACAGTGCTTCCTTCGTGACCGACGACAGCGACTGGCAGCGGAATGCCGATCGTCAGGATGAAAGAGATCATGACCACGATTGCCAGAAGAGATATGGTGATGTTGGCAATCAGGATTCGTCGGGTTCGCCTGCTGAGTGAAAGTAGATAGGGCAGTCTCGTCAGGTCGCCGGTGATCAGCACAATGTCGGCTGTTTCCAGCGCGACGTCAGTGCCGGCATCGCCCATTGCTACGCCAACCGACGCGGCAGCCAGCGCCGGTGCGTCGTTGACGCCGTCTCCAACCATGGCGACCGAACCGTATTCCTGCCGGAGGTCGTGAACGAGTGCCACCTTTTGCTCTGGCAGGACTTCGGAGTACGACCTGTCCACGCCCGTAGCCTGACCGACATAGTCGGCCACGTGTCGGTTGTCGCCGGTGATCATTGCGATGTGTTCGATTCCCAGTTCTCGCAGCGCGGTAACTACAGACGGAGCCTCTGGTCGAATGGAGTCGCCGAACGCCAGGACGCCAAGCGCCGTTGTCGATTCACCGTCCTCGCGCACTACAAACACGACGGTCTTGGCTTCTGCCCGAAGGCGCGATGCTTCATTCTCCACCGCGTCGCCGACAGGAATCGCGCGGTTTTCGAAGAAGGTGCGGTTGCCAATGTGAACGAGGGAGCTTCCCAGGCGTGCGGTGACACCCATGCCGAACGTGGCTTTGAAATCCGAAACATCCTGCAGTTCCAATCCGCGATTGGCTGCTTCGCGGACTGTCGCTCGGGCAAGATGATGTTCACTGTTTGCCTGAATCGACGCGGCAAGTGCCAGCAACGCCGGCTCGCTGTTTCCCGCAAAAGCGATCGTGTCGGTGAGTTGCGTTGCACCTTGCGTGAGCGTACCGGTTTTGTCAAAAGCAATGGCGCGTACGAGGGCGGCGTCCTCGACATGTATGCCGCCTTTGAACAGCACGCCGTGCCGCGCTCCCGCCGCAATCGCCGACAGTACGGCCGCCGGGGTCGAGATAATCAGCGCACAAGGACTCGCTGCGACCATCAGGGTCATCGACCGATAGAACGCCTCGCGCGCCGGTTCGCCAAATCCGAAATGCCATGCGAAGAAAGAAATGGCGGTAACGAGAATCACGCCGATCGCGTACGGCTGCTCGAACCTGTCGAGAAACTGCTGCGTTTCTGACCGCTCGCTTTGCGCTTCTTCGACCATTCGGATGAGCCGCGATATCGCGCTCTCGCCGGCAATTCTGGTAACCCGGACGTCGAGTGTGCCCGATTCGTTGATCGTGCCGCCGAACACCTCGGCATCGGCGGATTTTGGAACAGGAGCGCTCTCACCCGTAAGGGAGGACTCGTCAATTTCGGATACGCCGGCAACAACTATCCCGTCCAGCGGGATCCGATCCCCCGGGTGTACTACGAATACCTGACCCGGGACGACGACCTCAACCGGGACTTCCGTGACGCCGCCTCCCGTCGCATCGCGAATGTGCGCGGTGTCTGGTCGAAGGTGCATGAGCGCCGCGATCGCTGACCGCGAGCGCCCAATCGCGTATTGCTGTAGCACATTCGACAGCGAGAACAGAAAAAGCAGCATGGCGCCTTCAAAGGGAGCGCCGATCGCGAGGGCGCCGGCGGCGGCGAGAACCATCAGCAGGTCAATGTCGATCCGCGCGTCGCGAAGCGACTCGAAGCCCGCTCGCAGACCAAACCATCCGCCGAAGGCATAGGAAACCGCGTATCCGACAGATGAGATGCTCGGCGGGCCGCTGGCAAGCCCGTTGACAAATGCCACGACCAGACCTAGTCCGGCCAGAGCAACGAAGTAGCGGGCAAGCGAAACGCTACTGGTCGGAGACACGATGAACGCCAGTGATTTCTACGGGGCTGGCGAGTGCCTGGCCGCGCGTTGGACTCAGGTGAATCGCCCTGACGACGTCCATGCCAGACACAACGCGTCCAAACACCGCGAACCCCTGTCCGTCCGGATTCCGCATGCCCCCGAAGTCGAGTGCCGGCTGGTCTGTGACGCAGATGAAGAATTCCGAGGAGGCAGATCCTGGGTCGAGGCGGGCCATCGAAATTGCGCCCGCAGTGTGCAGCAATCCAGTGTCTGCGGTGGTTTCATGCTCAATCGCTGGTAGACGTCGCTGCCGGCTGCGGTTTCCGAGCCCGCCCTGCACAACTTCTATGCGGATCGAGTCATTTGGCTGGTTGTCCAGTGTCACCACGCGGTAGAAGTGGGCAGAGTCCAGCCTGGCCTCGTCAACATATCGCAGGAAGTTCGTCGCTGTTATCGGGGCCGCGATCGTATCGACCTCAATGACGAGAGAGCCGAGCGTTGTTGCCAGTTCAACTCGGGGCAGGGAGCCGGCCGAGTCGTTCCCGGGCGCAGAGCACCCGGTCATCGCGAGCGCCGTCGCCGACATTGCGAGCGCGAGGAGTTGAAGCAATCTGTTCATGCTGACGGTGATAGTGTTTCACAATATCAACATTTCTCTCCAATCGTGGAGCAATTTGGTATTATCCGGACGCTTGTGCGCCAACCATCACCGATGTCGGGTGCGACTCATGGTCGCACAACACCGTCAGCGTAATCCGATAAATGAAGTCCCTCAATTATCCCGCATTTGACCACCTGGAAGTTGTCGAAACAAGCGAGCCACGACCGGCTGCCGGCGAGGTGATCGTCGACGTTTCTGCGTGCGGGATCTGCGGCAGCGAGCTGGAGACGTTTCGCTCGCGAAGTCCACGTCGGACGCCACCGCTCGTCATGGGACACGAGTTCTGCGGGATTGTATCTGAAGTGGGAGAGGATGTTACTACGGTCAACCTCGGCGACAAAGTTGTTGCAAACGCAATCGTGTCCTGTGGTTCGTGTCGTCGCTGTGAACGCGGCGATACGCACCTCTGCGGAAGTCGGCAGATCTTTGGTATGCATCGCCCCGGCGCGTTCGCCCAGCAGGTTGCCGTCCCCGAGGCGGCACTCACGACGTGGCCAGACGGACTCGACTCCGTGTCGGCGGCCATGAGCGAACCGCTCGGCAACGGGGTGCACGTTGTTGGCCTAACACGCGATGTACCTGCTGAGACGGTGGTGGTCATTGGCGCGGGGTCGATCGGGCTCTGTGTTGCACAGTCCTTCAAGGCCATACGCGGATCCACTGTCGTGTCGACTGATCTGAAGCGTGAGCGCCTTGAGATCGCCCGAAGCGTCGGCATCGACTACGTCGTATCTGGTCGGGACGGTGACCTGGTTGCCGAAGTCAAGAATTTGACGGATGGCGAAGGTGCCGACATAGTGGTTGACGCCGTGGGATCAGCGACAACGAAGCGCCTGTCAATCGAGTGTGCGAGGCCGGGAGGCGCCGTTGTCTGGATCGGGCTACACGAAGACGCAGTCGATATTGGTAGCTACTCCGTGACGCTGCCAGAGCGCAGTATCCGCGGCACCTACGGTGCCACGATGGCTGACATCGAGGAGGCGATCCGTCTTTCGGCAACCGGAGCGGTTGATGTTCATTCCTGGATAACGAAGGTGGCCCTCGCTGATGGCGTATCCGGATTCCGCGAGATGCTTGACCCAGACACGACAACTATCAAGACCGTACTCGTTCCATGATCACGATCACCGATCACGGGTTCTCCAACGTCGAACAAGAGCGCAGGCTCATCGAAGAAGCAGGACACCAACTCAACGTGGCGCAGTGTCGGACCGAGGACGAGGTCATCGACGCCGCAAAGAACTCCACGGCGTTGCTGGTTCAGTGGGCACCCGTCACACGACGCGTGATCGAGCAACTCGATCAGTGTCGATTGATCGTTCGATACGGAATCGGCTATGACAATGTCGATGTTGAAGCGGCCAACGATCGCGGTATCGCTGTCTGCAACGTGCCCGACTATTGTATTGACGAGGTGGCTGATCACGCTGTCGCACTGGCGTTGGCTCTTGCCAGACAGCTCCGCGCTATTGACGAGCGCGTCCGCGACGGCGTGTGGCGTATCGTACCCGATCGGCCGATGCCGGCTCTTGCCAGCATGACATTCGGCACACTCGGTTTTGGACGCGTGGCAAGGTCTGTACACGAACGAGCAGCGCCCTTCGGGTTCAAGCTGGTTGCGCACGATCCCAATGTTACGAGTGATATCGCGACGTTGGGGGTCGAGCTTGTTTCGTTTGAACGCCTGGTCGCTGAGTCGGATGTTATTTCGCTACACGCACCGCTGACAAATGAAACGAGAGGCCTGTTCGGGGAACAGGTGCTGGGCTCGATGAAGCGTGGAGCAATCATCGTAAACACCGGGCGTGGTGGGCTGATCGATCTCGACGCGTTGGTGGAGCAGCTCGAGTCAGATCATCTGGGCGGGGCCGGCCTTGACGTGTTTGAGGAAGAGCCGCTGCCGGTCACGCATCCCGTTCGACGGGCACCAAACGTTATCCTCACGTCGCATGTGGCGTGGTACAGTGATGCCTCGGTGCCGCGTCTACAGCGCATGGCCGCAGAAGAAGTCGTGCGTGGACTCTCCGGAGACTCCCTGCACAACCCCGTAGGGCGACTTCGCTCTATTACCTAAGACATCGCCACAAATCGTGTGGTTCGTTCGGACTCAGCCGACCCATGGTCGGTATGTCCAGGGCATTGCGCCTGGCGAATTTCTAAACCAGCGAAAATCTCAACCAGCAAGAACGTGAAGATCTACAGATACGAGGATAGCAAAGGAGTCGTCCGATGGGGCGTTGGACGAGGCGGAGATATTGTCGAGGCGACGGGCGAGCCGTTCACGGGACTGCAACCAACGAACACGGTGGCAGACGTCAAGGCCTTGTTGGCGCCGATCGCGCCGCGCGCCATCGTCGGCATCGGTCTCAACTACCGGAAACATGCCGAGGAAGGAGGCGCCGCGATCCCGACGTATCCGGTCGTCTTCATGAAACTGCCGGGATCGATTCAGCACCCGGGTGGCCCGATTGTGCTGCCCCGGCACCTGAGGAGCGACGCCGTCGACTATGAGTGTGAGCTGGCCGTTGTAATCGGGCGACGGTGCAAGAACGTCTCAGTGGACGATGCACTGGATTACGTGCTCGGGTACACGTGCGCAAACGACGTCTCGGCACGCGACTGGCAGATTGACCGCGGTGGCTCGCAGTGGTCGCGCGGAAAGATGTTTGATACGTTTGCGCCGATGGGTCCGTGTATCGTCACGACAGACGATATTCCGGATCCACACGTCCTGGGCATCCGGACTATTCTGAACGGCGAGGTTGTACAAGACTGGACCACTGGGGATATGATCTTCAGCGTTCCAGAGATCATTTCCTTCTTGAGTGGCAGTACAACCCTTGAGCCGGGAACGGTGATTCTCACAGGTACACCACACGGCGTCGGGATGGCAAAGGATCCGCCGGTCTGGCTTGCAGAAGGCGACCGCGTTACCGTTGAGATTGATTCGATCGGGCAGCTTGAAAACACTATCCTCGAAGAAGCAGAACAGGTGGATTCAGATGCGTGGACTGCGCGGAAAAATTGCTGTTGTGACCGGTGGCCTTGGTGACCTGGGCTACGCGTCAGCGAGGCGCCTCGTCGATGAAGGGTGTCGTGTTGCGCTGTTTGATGTGCTGGACGATGCGCCGAAAGCAGAAGCCATCGGGGCACGGTTGTTTGTGGTGGATATCGCCGATGAGCGGGCTGTTTCCGAAGCATGTGACCGGGTAGCGAAGGAGATCGGTGGTGTACACATTGTTGTGAACTCAGCCGCACGCTTTGTGCTAAAAGGCGTTGACGCCAGCAAGGAAGACTGGGATGCGATGTGTTCCGTGAACGTGGCCGGCACCTCATTTGTCGCGAAGTACCTGGTCCCGCAACTGCGCGCAAACGGCGGTGGTAGTATCATCAACTTCTCATCGGTGAGCGGCTTTGTCGGTCAAGCCAACTTTGCGACCTACAACGCAACGACGTTTGCCATCCGTGGGTTGACAAAATGCTGGGCGCAGGATCTTGCTCCAGACGGCATCCGGGTTAATACAATCTGCCCCGGCTACATCTACACGTCGGCGTTTGTCAATTCCTGCAAGTCGTTGGGTCTGGACCTCGAGGAGGAGGACAGGCGTGCGTCCGAGATGCACCTGCTGGGTAGGCAGGGCCGGCCCGAAGAAGTCGCCGGCGCCGTTGCCTTCCTCGCGAGTGACGACTCGTCATTTATGACCGGCAGCGACCTTGTCGTTGACGGCGGATACCTCGCAAAGTAGCGGTTCACGCCCTCTAGCAGCCACAGGCAGTCGCCAGAACCAGCCGGAATCAGACCGAAAGACTATGCCCCACGAAATCGTTGACACGCATCTGCACCTCTGGGACCCGTCGCACTTGAGATACGCGTGGCTGGACGACATTCCGCTGCTGAATCAGCCTTATCTCCTCACTGACTACGACGAGGCGACGACCGGTCACCCCGTGGCGCAGATGGTGTTTGTGCAGTGTGAGGTTGATCCTTCGCAGTACCTCGAGGAAGTGGCGTGGGTCGAGGCGATCGCGGCTTCAGACAGCAGGATTGCGGGCATTGTGCCATGGGCCCCGCTGGAGGACGGCGACGGCGTAGCCGGTGTGCTGGACAATTTCCGGGACAACCCGCTTGTCAAAGGTGTTCGCCGGATTATCCAGTTCGAGGAAGATCCCGCGTTCTGCCTTCAGCCGGACTTTGTGCGCGGCGTCACGCTGCTCGGGCAGCGCGACCTGCACTTCGAAATATGCCTCAAGGGGGACGACCAGTTCCGCAACTGTCTGGAGCTAGTCGCGCGCTGCCCCGACGTCCGGTTTCTGCTCAATCACGTCGGGAAGCCGTTCATTGCAGACGGAACCATGTCGCCGTGGGCTGAGATGGTCCAGGAACTGGCCGGCTACGACAACACCTGGTGCAAGATATCAGGAATGGCGAACGAGGCTGATATGGAGCGATGGACAGCCGCAGATCTCGGTCCGTACGTAAAACGAGTCGTCGAGGTTTTTGGCTGGGATCGCGTGATGTTTGGAGGTGACTGGCCAGTCGCTCTGCTGGCAACCACGTACGACCGTTGGGTCAATACACTGGACGCGATTGCGCGTGATCTCGGCGCCGATGATGCCGCCATCGCCGGATTGTTCGCCCGAAACGCACGATCATTCTACCGTCTCCAGGCGCCTGCATAGCCAGTCACATCGTACACGACGGTCACCTAGTGTACAACGGTCATCGTGCGCGACTCTGATTGGGCTCCCGCAGTTAGCCGGTAGATGTACGTTCCGCTTGACAGGAACCCGGCGTCAAACGGGTAGGCGTACGTTCCTACAGTCTGGTCCCGGTCGACGAGTCGTTGAACGAGGCGTCCGTTTATGTCGAAAATGTCCAGCCGTACGTGCGCCGGCGCCTTCAGGCTGTAAGAGAACGTGGTCGCCGTACTGAACGGGTTCGGGTAGTTCTGACGCAACGTGATTGCTTCCGCTGGTCTCTGCCGCGTATCGACACCGGTATTGGTAGCGGGGTCGGTTACGAAGCTGATCGTTGGATACTCATCACCAAAAACGCCCGCTGTTTCTTCTTGCGACAGCCCAAACCAGTCGCGAAGGACGGTGGCGTACACCGAACGAAAGTCAGTCTGGTAGACGAGGTTGCCGTTTTCATCGAGCGTCTCAAGATCCGGAAGGGATCCGTACAGGCCCCCTTCTACGCCCGCGCCAACAATGAACAGGGGAGCGGCGGTCCCGTGGTCAGTACCGGATGAGCCGTTCTGATTTACGCGTCGTCCGAATTCCGAGAACGTCATGGTCAGCACCCGGTCGGCGTTTCCCGCAGACTCGAGGTCGCTCTGAAAGGCCGTGACTGCTGAAGCGATGTACTGCATCAGCGTTTCGTGTCGCGGAATCTGGTTGGCATGCGTGTCAAAGCCGCCAAGGACCACCGTGTAGATTCTGGCCCCAAGGCCTCCCGATATGAGTTGTGCAACCACGGCCAGGTTCGCGGCCAGTGGGTTGTTTGCCGGATACTCGACTCCGTTGGAACCGGCCGTCGCCGCCGCCTGGACCGAGTCGGCGTACGTAAACGCTTCGTTGGCGACCGACCGGACGAAGCCCATCTCCGCACCGTACGTCGTCGCGGGCACATTGGCCGAATCAAACAACTCGCCGGTGGTCGCGAGCTGCGTGAAGATGTCCAGGCTCACCATGGACATCCCCATATTGGCCGCGGGTCCCTGAAACATCAACGGTGAATTGCCGCCGATCTGAACAGCCAGCGGATAGTCGGTCGGGCTGTCTTCAAAATCCGGAAACTCGGTGTCGAGGTAACGCCCCGCCCAGCCGGTATTCAGTACTTCTTCCGAGTCGCTCCCCGACATCCAGATGTCTGTAGATCTGAAGTGCGAGAGATTTGGCGCGGGATACCCAACGCTATGTAGAATGGCGAGCTTCCCATCACCATACAGCGGCGTAGCAGGGTTGAGTTGCGGATGCAGCCCGACGCCCGGCTCTATCTCAATAGCTGAAGACTTCTGAATCGCGATACCGGGTCGCGCACCGTAGTACGTGTCGTCATCGACAGGGATGACCGTGTTGAGTCCGTCGTTGCCTCCGCTTAGCTGGACGAGCACGAGAATCCGGTCGGTCTCCACC
>JAUIJQ010000585.1 GCA_030431165.1 Rhodothermia bacterium
AACCGAAAGCAGTAATCAGAATGACGAGTACGTAATTATCCACGGAAGAGAATGTATTGAGATCGGGTCTGGAGATACCGTCTGGAGATACCGTCTGGAGATACCGTCTGGAGATACCGTCTGGAGTATTGCACCTGGTGTGTTGTACTTTAACGTCCTGTCCCGCACTTGATCCCATCTGCGCGCGGTGGCCCCTACAATCGAACTACAGCACCTGGCTACGATCTTTGTCGGCCTCGCCGCGAGTCATCGCGGCGTGCGCGGACGCGATGCCGGCCGGCGAAGTATGCTCGATGAGCGTGTTCAGGCAGACATATGCGAGGCCGTCACCCGCGCTGCCGGCGCCGCCGGGATCGCTGTTGGTGATGGCTCATCGTCTGCCGCTCGAAACACCGCGCATAGTGCTGTGTCTGGCGCCGTCGCATCGGTCAGTACACACGAAGAGAGCGACATGGTCATGGAAGCGGTCCAGCGATTGCGTGCGACGCTTTCATCCGACGCCCTGACCGCTGTGCTTGCCGAGCTCGTCGGATTTGCGTTGCGCGATGACCGCTTCGACGCAATGGAGGCCCGGTATCTCAGCGGGATCACGCGCGCCTGGGACGCGGAGCCCGATGACCGGCTATGGTCTGTCCTCGGCAGCGCCGGTACAGCAGGGACGTCGTGGACGCCGATCCACGACCTGGCTATGGTGTACCTCCACGTGGCGCACGCTTCTGACGGTGTCCTCGCTCGTGAAGAGATTGAAGCGATCGCGCGAAAACTCGGGGAGTGGCTTCCATCAGCCCTTCCCGCCGACGTACTCAATGTCGTGGACGAGGCCCTTCACCGGTACGCCAATGGTGAAATGCACGACTTGCTCGAACAGTCCGTGGATCGCATCATCGAGGCTGTGCCTGAGCACCAGCGCCCGATGGTGATACGGGACCTGCTACACGTCGCCGAAGCCGACCACGTTGTGCTTGTCGAAGAAAAGGAGCTCATTTGGGCGATTGCCGGTCGCTGGGGGCTGTCACTTGCGTAGGCGTGCGCTGCTCCTCGGGGTCCTGATTGTTGTTGGTTGTCACGAAAACGAACGCGCGCTGATGCACTCAGGCAAGATCTTCGTCCCCGACTCGTTCGACATTCAGGGGCACCGCGGTGCACGTGGTCTGCTCCCCGAGAACAGCATCCCTGCGTTCCGGAAAGCTCTGGAACTCGGTGTGACCACGCTCGAACTCGACGTGGTCATTTCGAAAGACATGCAGGTTGTCGTCTCGCACGATCCGTTCATGTCCAGTGAACTGTGCCTGCAGCCTGATGGAACCCCTGTCGTCGCGAGCGAGCAGGACCAATTTGCCCTTTTTGCAATGGACTACGAGGTCATCAGACAGTTTGACTGCGGGAGTCGGGGTAACCCACGATTCCCTCATCAGTTGGCTGAGCCCGTTGCAAAGCCGCTGCTCGCAGAAGTGCTTGCGTTCGCGGAATCGTTCGCGCTGACGATGGGTGGGCCGCCACCACGTTATAACATCGAAACCAAATCAACACCAGCCGGTGACGGATCGCTTCATCCTGGGCCGGAAGAGTTTGCGGGCCTGTTGTTCGATACTATTGTCGCTGGTGGCGTTGCCGGGCGCTCGACCATACAATCGTTTGACCCGCGTACACTGAAGGTCGCACATGCGCTACGCGCAAATAGTCTGGATGCCGGAGAATTGTCAATGTCGTTACTCGTCTCCAGGAATAGTCCGTCGTGGACAGGACAGATCGACTGGCTCGGGTTCGCGCCGGAAATTCTTAGTCCCGACTACCGGCTTGTAGACGAAGCGCTCATGCAGGATGCCCGCTCTCGCAACATGCAGGTACTGCCTTGGACGGTCAACGAAACGAACGACATGGCAAAGCTCGTAGCACTTGGCGTGGACGGATTAATCACGGATTATCCCGATCGCGCACTGCGACTGGTTGGCCGGTTGCCCTAGGGTGTATTAAGTCTGCGAGAAACCTGCGGCAATTGGAGTAGTTGCGCTGATGCGGTGTAACAATTGCTGAGGCGATTGCGTTCAGCGACTACCCAATCCCATCCGGCGTCCCCATGACTCTACGGTTTGTTACGCTTCCGTTACTCGTGTGTCTGATCGGCGTTGCGCTGCCGCAAAATGTCGCAGCGCAGGATCGTGCGTCGCTGAACGGGTTTGTGACTGACGCATCAACGGGGGAGACCCTGATTCTGGCCAACGTCGTCCTCGTG
>JAUIJQ010000044.1 GCA_030431165.1 Rhodothermia bacterium
CATGGAGGCCGGTGACTCGGTGCCGGTCTATGGCGTCCAGCTACTCGACGGATCTGTCGAGCAGATCGGCGGCGAACAACCCGTCACGCTACTGAACCTGTGGGCAACATGGTGTGCGCCGTGCCGCAAAGAGTTTCCGGATCTCGAGGCCCTGCATCGCGAACTTCAAGGCGACGGACTGCGAATCGTGGCCGTTGACATCGATGCGGAGCCGGCCGAGACGCTTCAGCATGTTGCTGCAGATCTTGACCTGACACTGACGATTGCGCGCGATACCGCTGGGACCATCCAACAGGCTTATCCGGCTGTTGGTGTTCCAACCTCTTTCCTTCTTTCGCCGGATGGGCGCCTCGTAAAGATGTGGTCCGGCATTATTCCAGCCGACGACTACGCCGCCATCCGGCGGTACGTCAAGACGGCAACAACGCGGCAGGATTCATGACCGCGTTCATGTCAGGATCCGTGACCAAATTCATGACTCTATCTATGAACGTACAACAATCAACAAAGACGGTGCTGGTCGTCGCGCTGTGCGCTGTGCTGCTTCCCGTTGTTGGATGCCGGCCGACAGCCGGCGACAAGACAGACGCAGCAACGATGACTGCACGAGAACTAAACGTGGCACTCAATCGGCGCGCCACGTCAACACTCGCGACTCATACCGCAGATGACGCGGCCTTTGGTGTGGCGCAGGCGTTCGTTACGCTGAACGACGAAGGCACCGGGCAGCTTTTCATCCGCGTGGACGATGAGGCGCCCAGGGCACTCGCGGACGCAGATGCTACACCCGTGCTCGACCCGGAGACGCCCCCGCAGGTTGTCGTCGATGAGAGCGGGATCATTCATGTGGCGTATGCGGCATCCGCTGACGTGGCAAGGCGCTGGGAGACCATGGCCGTCAGGTACACACAGTCGCGCGACGGCGGCAAAACGTGGAGCTCGCCGGTCAGCGCCGGTGCATCATCGTTCGACGGCTACCGCAATGATCATGAACTGCACGTAACCCGCACCGGATTGATCCTTGTCGGATGGCTCGACTCAACCGTTGGTGATCAGGACTCCGGCGCAATTCACTTTGTTGTAAGCGGGAGCCGTGACGGCGGCGAGACGTGGAGCCCAACCGCGGTTGTCGACGAGAACCCGTCATGTGAGTGCTGCCGCGTGGCGTTGACCAGCACAAGCGACGGCAAAGTGTTTGCTGCCTGGCGAAAGATCTTCCCGAATAGCGAACGTGATATGGCGATCGCGTCATCCGGCGACGACGGGCTGACCTGGTCGGCGCCCGAGCGGGTGTACCAGGATGGCTGGGTAGTGGGGCACTGTCCGGACGCCGGTCCGTCGCTCCTCGCTGATGCAGCGGATGCACTGCACGTTGCCTGGTGGACGGGCAAAGAGGGCGCAGCGGGCGTCAAGTACGCGCGCACGCCCGCTGGTGGCGGTGCATTTGGCGCACCGGTTGTACTCAAGACCGGCGCTGTGTCGCGCGCGTCGCACGTTCAGCTTGCCATCGCCCAGAGCGACACACCCGGGAAATCGCAGGTGGCCGTTGTCTGGGACGACGGGATGCTCGAAGCACCACGGGTGGCGATTGCACGCTCCAGCAACGCAGGGGAATCGTTTGGTGAGATCGAGTACCTGAGCGACGCAACCGCCTCTGCACACTACCCGACCGCTGCGGTTGCAAGTGACGGGGCGCTCGTCGTGTCGTGGCACCGATACGGTCAAGGGGAAGCGATGCAGCGTGCTCACGATGAACGCGCCGGCCCATGGACCGCACCATCACCGTCATCTGAAGGACCAGCGATCACGGTTCAGCGCGTCCCGTTTGGGGCGAGCGAGTAACTCACTCGAACTGCCTCGACCCGTCGGACTGGTGCGCAAACTCGATTGTGTAGTACCGCGACTCCGATGTGTTATTGGGGGATGCGGGTGCACCGCGGTAGTAGCTCACGATACGGATCTTCGCAAACGACCCATCAGCGCAACGCACAATGATGATCCGCCCGGGGATCGGCGAAACGACCATGGTTGCCGGGTTGTAGTTGTACCATCCATTGCCTGATCCCGTCGGGATCGCGAAGCCGGACGCGGAGTCTACATCGTAGCCGGTTTCAGGTGCCTCGGTCACGTCCTCAAACGTTGTCGTGAGAACCTGCGCACCACCGTTCCCCGGCCCACTCGTGCCACCATTGACAAGGATCGTCGTTGCCTTGAGCGCGATGTCCCAGTTGGTTGTCGCTGAGTCCGCTCTCGGAACAACCGCGTTCTGTCGCAGGCTGAAAAAGGTGTATTCGTTTGCACCAACGGGACGACCAAGCGAATCAACACCCGTGATAGGATCTGCCGCGATATCGGATGCTGTCACCGACGGCGCCGGCTGAAAGTCATCACCTGAACCACCATCACAACCAGTGAGTGCGATAGCGGCAGACAGGGCGATACACCAGGCTACAGCATTCAGGAAAAACTGACCGGTCGGTGCTTTTCTCGAACCAGGGAAAAGAGAATGGATGCGAATCATGGGGCTTGTCGTTTCAGATGATTAGTTCGAGCGCCACCAGCAAGCGACGACCCGAGAGTGAAGGGATGCGTGTCGGATCGCTATGGTCGAGGAGGTTTCGCCCACCTCCCCGCAGCACCAGATGCGACCCCAGGTTCTGTGAGACAGTTGCGTCAAGCAGGAAGTAGCCGTCGACGTACTCGCTGTCGTCATCGACGATGAGGTTGCCGTTCAGATCACCAAAGCCGTAGCGCCCGCGGTAGGTCACGTGCACGTCGGCAGTTGTTCCAGCTCCGGCAAAGGTGCGAGCCAGGCCAAGCGTAGCCATGTGGCGCGACCTGTTTGCGAGTCCGCCGTACTCAGAGCGAGTTACGCGAACGTCGCGGAGTCCTTCTCGACGGAATACGTTGCCTGACTTGATCTCGTCAACAACTTCGCAATCAAACGAATCGAGGTAGGTGTACGATGCGGTGACGTGCAATCCGCCCGGAGCAAGAATCGTCGACTCAAACTCGATACCTTGCGTAACAATCTTGTTCAGGTTGTAGTAGGTAAAGACACTTTGCCCGTTTGTCTTAAGGGCAACGGGAGCGGCCTCGATAAGGTTGGAGACGTGGTTCCTGAAGAAGTTGACGCGCAGCCCGATTTGGGCACCGGGTCGACGGCCGCTACCGGCGAGCTGCAGATCTTTCTCAATGCCCGCATTCAGCGACCACGATGTCTCGGGCGCCAGCTCGACATTCTCGATATCCTGCAGGTAGGTCTGAATGATCCCGGCTTCGTCGAGCATCCGGATCGCGCCCGCAGCATCAGCGGAGCCAAAGACACTATACCCGGCGGCAGGATTTGTGAAGTCCAGATACAGTTGCTGGAATGTCGGTGCTTTGAACCCGCTTCCGAGAGCCGCTCGCACGCGCATGTCCCGCCCGGGCGACACAAGTGCCGCAACACGAGGAGAAACGTGGGTGCCATATTCACTGTGGTGATCAAGGCGCACGCTGCTGATTACGTCCAGCGCGTCTCCCGACAGCCACTCGTGCTGAACAAATGCGTATCCGAGTCGCGAAGAACGGCTGCCGCCGGCAATCCGATCAGCCTCGACGTGCTCATGCACAAATCCCGCTGACGCCGTAACCAGATGCATCGTGGACGGGATTAACCGCGCTAGCAATTCGGCTTTTGCATACCGCTGTTCGAACAGCGCACGGCTTACGAGTTCAGACGAAGACGCTGCTTCTTGTGTAGTCGTCGGTGACCGGGTGTCGGTACGCGTATCGAAGGTTGAACCATACAGACTGAGGACCGCAGTTGCTTCTGGTGTAAGGCGGTGTGTCAACTCCGGCGCGACAGAAATCTCCTTTCGTCGCCCAAACTGTTCGTATACCTCGCTGTCATCACCCGACAACAACACGTCATCCGTCTGATCCTGCACGTTGGCGCGAATCGAGAGCTCACCACGTGTTCTCGACGTGCCGGCACCAAAGCGAACCTTGCCTCCGCCTGTGTAGTCAACAAAACCTGGCGACGTCATCCCGACGACCAACGGACTCAGGTCGTAACCTGCTGAGGCGTAGCGCGTGCCGTAGACGCGAGCGCCAACCGAACCGTCTTCACTGGCCGTCTCAGCTTCAATTGCGACGTCGGATGTTTGATGCGTCTCGTACTGCGAACGAACGCGCGCAGACCACCTGCTCTCCGGCGCCTTTGTGATGACGTTGACAACGCCGGCGAGCGCTTCGCTTCCGTACAGAGAGGACGAGGGGCCACGCACAATTTCGATCCGATCAATAGCAGCGACGGACACGCGATCAAGATCAAGCGTACCGGCGACGCGTCCGATGAGTGGCTCGCCATCAACGAGGATGAGCGTGTAGTCGGATGCCAGGCCCTGGATCTGGATACCGGCTCCGTGGTCGTACACCACCTGCAATCCGGGATGTCGCTGAAGAACGTCCGTGAGTCGAAGCGAAGCCTGCCGGGAGACAACATCGCCGGCAATAAGGGAAGTCGGCACGGGGAGGCTTTTGATGTCTCGCCCGGCACGGGTTGCGGTGACGACAATTGCCGGTAGCGCCGCCTCCATCGCGATGTCATCTTGCTCGACGGGTGCTCGCCCCGGAGTGCCGGATGAATCCGGCCGACCATCCTGGGCCATGGCTGGTGGCGTGCGGATTCCGGCGACAACGGCGACGACGAACGCCAGCAAGGCAACGAAGTGGCGGCGGTGGATCCGCGACGGACCGGCTGAGGGATTCATTGAGCGAGTGGGGCTTGGGGGTGCCGAATGGCGAACCACAATGCTTATTTAGATCGAATCTAATCACAAGCCAGCCCGGATACACACGATAATGATAGTTTTAAGTAAGTTTCACAAACTATCGGCAGTAGTTTTGAGCGACTTGAGGCATTCTGCAACACTGGCCGCTGCTCGAGGGATTCGACGGTTCCTATGCGAAGAGCGGGCGCCACGCCCACACTCACCACCTGCGTCGTCAGATACTCAGCCGCTCGTATTCCTCTATGATCACGAGTTGGATCTCGTTTACAAAGCGACTGAGCTTCTTCATGAGGAAGACCTGCTGCTCTGGGCCGGCCTCGTTGAGGTGCGGATAGAAGGCCGTCGACTGCGTGAGCATGTCGCGAAAGAAGTGCGTGGCACGCGTTGCGGCAGTGAGGGACAGTCCGGCACCGCGGAGGATGGCCGCGTAGACTCTTGAGATCGACCGGACCTCAGGCCAGAGCTCTTCCTCCTCGACCTGACCAGCCACGTAGCGAATAAGCAAACCCATGAGCCGGTGGCCCACTTCCCTGCTCGTCTGTTTCGACTGCTCGTCGAGTTGCGAGAGCCACGTCTGTTCCTCATCAGTACGCAACTCATAGCGCATCTGAACAACAGCGTGTTCACCCCACGCCCTGTCGGCCGGTGAGCCGGTGACGGAACCAGGCGCCGGTCGGCGACCGTCGTCATGCCTTGAGTCGGCCTTGATGCGACTGATCTCAGCCTCAGCAATTCGGCGGTGCCCACCAACAGTTCTCGTGGCGGGGAGTCGACCGTCGTCTATCCACCGACGAACAGTGGAAGCATGTACGCCGAGTCGCTTCGCCGCTTGTGATATGGTCAGCAGTTTTCCCAGGTCGCCAATGTCAGTCGATAGCGTTCTGCACGCGCTACGGGAAGCCAGCAACTTTGCCGGCACCGTCCGCTCTGGCTGGTCCACCGGTAAAATAGTGCTTGCCTGTGAACCCGTCGGTGAGGCGTTTGACCATGGTGCATCCAATGTGGTCCCATCGGCCGCGGTTTGTCGTTCTTCCGGGCAGAACGTTATGACAGAACCACACGAACGAGGACCAATGAAGCGACTCTGCCTGTTTGCGCTGCCCGTGGCGCTCTTTCTCTTTGCCGGCTGCGACGGCGAGGGCGGTAACGACGACCAGAATCCGGATATCGGAGAGTTTTCCGTGACCGTTACCGGGTCCTACGACCTCAACTTCGGCAGTCACGCCACGGCCTTCCTCAGCAGCAGTGGCAACAGGTTCCTGATCTCCCTCGGCAGCGGCACCATGGAAGCACTATCGTTGAGGAGCGGCTCGACCGAGCTTCCGGACGTCGGGCAATACTTCATCGTTGAGGATGATCCGGATTCGTCCCAGTTTGAGGGTGGCGTGTGGGTTAATCCGAATGCTTCATTCGAAGCCGTTGCCGGATCTGTCACGATCACCTCTTCGTCAGATACCGAAATCGAGGGCAGCCTGGCGATCACTGCAGACGGACGCGCAGACGCGGTCGGCCAAACAATCGGCGTCAATGGAACGTTTCGCGCCAAGGTCGAGAAATAGAGGTGAGACTCCGAAGGCGGTAAATAAAGGCCGGATCCACGTTGCGGGTCCGGCCCCGCGTGGTTGAGGAGCTACTTTACGTCAAACCGGCTACCTTCCCTTGCCTTCAGCAAGAAATGACTAGCCATGTCGACTATCCTCCCTCGCAATTCGTCGCTTCGTTTGGCGGCCTCGCACGCGATCTTTGCCCTTGTCGTCGCGTCCTCCGTCTGCGTGCTCGCACCCGCCGCCGTGCATGCGCAGAAAACCGACTCCACCGAGTCGGCCAAATCCGAAAACAAAGATCTTCCGCTGCCGGTTGATCGGCGCGTCCCGGTTGACCTGCGAACCGGAAGCTGGATCTCGCTCGACGTAAGCCCAGACGGGCAAACCATCGTCTTCGACTACCTGGGGGATCTGTTCACCGTGCCGTTCAGCGGTGGTGACGCGACGCAGATCACGAGCGGCATGGCCTTCGACGCACAGCCGCGCTTTTCGCCCGACGGCAAACAGATCGTATACACCACCGACCGCGATGGTGGCCAGAACATCTGGACATTCACACTCGCGGACTCGTCGTACAAACAGATATCCAAGGGAGCATCAAACCGGGCTGAATCCCCTGAATGGCTCGACGACGAATACATCATGGCCTCGATTGGCCAGTTCCGCCTGGGCGGCTTGCCCAAACTGAAGGTCTTCCACATCGATGGCGGAGGTGGCATCGAGCTCGTATCCGAACCCGCAAACCTGAAGATGCTTGGGGCGGATGTATCCGCCGACGGCAACGAGATATGGTACGCGCGACGCACCGGAGACTGGACGTACAACGCCCAGTTCCCACAATATCAGCTTGAAGCCTTCAACCGCGAAACCGGGGAACGATTTACAAAGACCTCACGCTACGGCTCAGCCATTCGCCCGACGCTCTCACCCGACGGACAGTGGGTTGTATTCGGAACTCGACACGACACACAGACCGGTCTGATCAAACGCAACCTTGAGACCGGCGAAGAGTCATGGCTTGCTTATCCCGTTCAACACGACGACCAGGAGTCGCGCGCTACGTTCGATGTACTGCCGGGCATGTCGTTCACGCCCGACTCGAGGTTTCTTGTAGCCTCGTACGGTGGGAAAATCTGGAAGCTGCCAATCGCCGGCGGCGCGGCGCAGGAGATTCCCTTTCGGGTTCAGTTTGATCTTGAACTTGGCCCTCGCGTGGATTTCGACTATCCAATTGAGGACACACCAACGTTCACCGTGCGACAGATCCGCGACGCCGTTCCGTCGCCCGACGGTCAGCGACTCGCGTTTACGGCACTTGATCGTCTCTGGACCGCCAACATCGACGGCACAAACCCTCAGCGCGTAACTGACGACAACCGGTCAGAGCATTACCCGACCTGGTCCCCTGACGGTACGTGGATCGCTTACTCAACCTGGGACGGCGAATCGGGGCACCTCATGAAGGTACGTGCCAACGGACGCGGGGGGGCAGTACAACTCACCGACGTTGCCGGGCTGTACTTCGAGCCGGCGTGGTCCCCGACAAACCGCATTGTGGCCATACGCGGGCTCATCGCGTCGTACGAATCACAGGGCGCAACCGGCGAAAGTTCGCGGGACCTCGTCTGGATCGACGCTGACACCAATGAAAGCGGCCCCGTAAATGTCATCGCACCGACACAGGGTCGATCGGGTCCACATTTTACCGAGGGATCAGATCGAATCTACCTGTTCAAGCGGCCCGATATCCTTGTGTCGATCCGCTGGGACGGCACCGATGAAAAAGAACACCTGAAGGTTCGCGGGCCGACAGCGTCAGGCGCATCAGCGGCGATGTCGCCGTCCAACTTCCGGATGGCTCCGACAGGCGACCTGGCGATGGCCGAAGTGAATCGCCACATCTACACGGTCACCGTACCGCGTCTTGGAAAGGCATCAACGATTAACGTAGGTAACCCGAAGAGTGCATCTCTCCCTGCCCGTCAGCTAACCGACATCGGCGGTGAGTTTGCGGCATGGGGGCCTGATGGGCGCTCGGTCCACTGGTCACTCGGCAATGCACACTTCGTGTACAACCTCGACGACGCAAAGGCTCATGAAGACTCGGTCGCTGCCGCAAAGAAAGCCGCTGAAGAAGCGGCGGATGATGACGGCGACACCGGCGCGGACGACGATGGCGGTGACGGTGACGACAATGGTGACAATGGTGACGGTGGTGACAATGGCGGCGACGACGATGCCGCAGCGGCTGACTCAAGTGCGTCATCCGACAAGAAGGATGAGGGATACAAACCCACCGAGGTCCGCATTCTGATCGAGGCTGAACGCGATATCCCGGAGGGCGTCGTGGTTCTCAGGGGAGTGCGGACGATCACAATGAATGGCGACGAGGTCATCGAGAACGCTGACATTGTTATCCGCAATAACCGGATCGAATCGGTCGGCGCATCCGGCTCTGTGACAATCCCCCGCGGCGCACGCGAACTCGATATGTCAGGCCGAACTGTAGTTCCGGGATTTGTGGACACGCACGCCCACCTGCGCGCGCGCGACGGCATTCATCGGAATGACGTGTGGCCGTACCTCGCAAACCTCGCCTACGGCGTCACTACCACGCGTGACCCGCAAACTGGAAACACGGAGGTGCTGTCTTACGCTGACATGGTGCGGGCCGGCGAAGTACTTGGCCCACGCATCTACTCAACGGGCCCCGGCGTCTTCTGGAATGACAACATCGACACAAAAGAAGAGGCTGAGAGCGTGTTGAAGCGGTACTCCGACTACTTCGACACAAAGACAATCAAGATGTACGTCGCGGCCGCGCGCAAAGGGCGACAACACATCATCATGGCGGCGCGCAAGCTCGAGCTGATGCCGACAACCGAAGGTGGGTTGAACATCAAACAGAACCTGACAGAAACCATCGATGGGTATCCGGGACTCGAGCACTCCATCCCGATCTTCCCCGTGTACGACGACTACGTAAAGCTGTTTGTCGAAACCGGGCGAACGTATACGCCCACGCTGCTGGTGTCGTACGGCGGACCCTGGGCCGAGAACTATTTCTACAGCCGAGAAAACCCCCATGACGACGCCAAGCTGCGGCGCTTTACGCCGCACGATGAAATTGACGCGCGCACGCTTCGCCGCGGCCAGTGGTTCGCAACGGACCAGCACGTTTTTGAGCGACACGCCGAGTTTGCAAAGGCACTCGTAGAAGCCGGCGGCAAGGTCGGCGTTGGAAGCCACGGCCAGCTCCAGGGGCTCGGGTATCATTGGGAGTTGTGGGCCGTTGCATCGGCCGATATGGACCCGCATGATGCCCTTGCCGTCGCGACAATCCATGGTGCGCAAGCGATCGGACTGGACACCGACCTGGGATCGATTGAACCCGGCAAGCTCGCCGACCTGGTGATTCTCAGCGCGAACCCGTTGGACAACATCCGCAACACAAATGCCATTGAGTCAGTTATGATGAATGGTCGGCTATACGATGGCGACACACTCAACGAGACTTACCCGAGGCAGCGTGCGCTCGCGCCGCTGTGGTGGTGGGATGACGAGCCGACCGGCGTGCCCGGCGTGCGGTAGTACCAGACGACGAGTTTATTCTTCGTCGTGTTCGGTTGGCTCAACGACAAGCACGTTTGACGCGAGATCGTCGGAGAGGCGCTCTTCGAGTCCGTTAGTGGCTTCGCGGCGTGCTCGGAGGTCGGCGGGGTCGTAGTGCTCGGGGATGCGGCCGAGATAGAACACCGCTTCACCGGGACTGACCGCCGGAAGTGTGGTCATGCCGATCACAACGGCATTGTACGGCGCTTTGAGCCAGCTCCGTTCGCGGCCAAGGAGCGTCGCGTTTGTTGCGAGGTCCTGACCTTCTTCCACGATGTCGCCGGGCGACACGTGAAACTGAAGGAACCCGCCTCGTTCCGCTCGAATCCATTTCGCCTCGGTCACCTCGATCTGGTAAGCCGGACGAACCGGCAGCCCGTCCATCATGCCGAGCTCCTGGAGCACGTTCTTGACACCGCGAACCGCAGACTCAACGATCCCCGGCTCAACCTTCCATACCTCCCCACCCTCCATGATGATTGTCGGGCATCCCGCGGCGCACGCTTCCCGGCGGAACGCGCCATCCGGCCCATGGCCATCAACAACAACCTCGGAACCAAACGCAAAAGCGATTCGCCGCACTGCCGCGTCCGAGAGATCGCCACGAACGTTCGGATAGTTCGTTCGGCGAACTGCGGCTGTGTGCAGGTCGATCCCAAAATCCGAGCGCGACACCAGCGCATCGAAGATCGTATCAGCAATGCGCGCGGTCAGGCTTCCGGATTTTGAGCCCGGAAAGGCACGGTTCAAATCGCGTCGGTCGGGCATGTAGCGCGAATGCCGATCAAACGCGAGCAGGTTCAACACCGGCACGAGGATTACAGAACCGGCCGACAATACAAACTCCTCATCCTGAATCAGTTGCCGGATTGCCCCCGTGCCATTGATCTCGTCGCCATGTAGCGCTGCGGTCACAAAGACCGTCGGACCCTCACGTTCGCCGCGGCGAACGTGAATCGGGATGCTGACGCTGACACCGCTGTAGCTCTCGCTCAACTTGAGTTCGATATCCTTCGACTCGCCAGGTTGAATGCGCTGGCCATCCCACTCTGCAACGGATTTTCGTTCTCGCATCAGCAGTCTGACAGCTATTCTTCTTCCAGAGAATCAAGTGTGAGCGCCTCAATGGCCTTGCGCGCATCTTCAAGCTCATCCGCCAGAAGATCGGCCGCGTCATTGGTCTCTTCAGCCGCGGCGGCTGAATGAACTACAGGAGACGCCGCTTGAGCGAGCGTGCCGGCAGCTGCCAAATGTTTGACCTTCGGCCGTCGTTTCTTTCGTGTTCGCGAAGGCACGAGGTCGCGCATGGCCTCGAGCCTGCCGAAACATAGGAGCCGATCTCCGGCCTCCAGCAATCGCTGCGGCTTCGGGTTCGGAATAACAGTCGTCCCCCGGTACAGCGTCAACACGTTGATGTCGCGGTCGCGTAATCCGGATTCGTCGACAGACTTTCCGACGTATTCCGAACCAGCGGGGATGTGGATCTCTGTGACGCCGTACCCGCTACTGACGGTGAGGCGTTGGCGCAAATCAATTTCGGGGAAGTCGACCTGAGCGGCGATGTAGTCGACAATGGCACCCGCGATGTCGAGCTGCGTGCACGTTTCGATTCCCTCCAGACCGGGTGACGAGTTCACCTCCATGATCTGCGGGCCGTCGCTTGCCTCGAGCATGTCGACGCCGGCAACGCGCAGTCCCATGATCTGGGCGGCGCGCACGGCGGTGAGGCGATATGACTCGTCGAGTTCAACGGCTTCGGTCAATCCGCCGCGGTGGACGTTGCTTCGAAACTCATAACCTTGCGCGACCCGTCGCATCGAGGCAACGACGCGGTCACCCACAACCAGCGCTCGCACGTCACGGCCTTTGCTCTCGGCCACAAACTTCTGGATCAGCACATTCTGTTTCTGGCTGTGCAGCATCTCGATAATCGCCTCTGCGGCTTTGACCGACTCAGCCAGTAGCACACCGATTCCCTGCGTGCCCTTCAGCAATTTGATAACAACC
>JAUIJQ010000586.1 GCA_030431165.1 Rhodothermia bacterium
ATCCCAGATCAACGTCACACGCTCCCCATCTACGATGGCCCTGATGTCGACAAGTTCGACCGGCAGTCCGCCGGATGAAAACTCCATGTCCTTGAGCGAGTAGCTTTCGTGCAGCGCCCACTGGTCGTAGAAGTGCGCGCTTGTATCCTGCGCTACGCTGATGAAGCCGCTCTGGCCCGGCGGATTCAGGTTTTCGTCTGTAAAGGTCGCGGCGGCTGCCTTGGCTGCCGCCGACGCTGACGTGCTGATCTCTACGGCTTGCGTGTACGTCCCCCGGTCTCCGATACTTGCCGTAACACTGGTGAGGTTCGCAAAGCTGAACGGTGTCGTTGGCCCAACGGCGGCGTCGAGGTTGTTCACCCTGTCGCGGAACACGTTCCCTACGATCCACGGCATGTTGTCTCCCTGATCCCAGGACGCCTCGGGCTTGTTATTCCAGTTGACGAAGTAGTTCTGCGTCGCGTCGTCAGCCTGGGGTAGACTGCCAAACGGAATAAATCCGCCCCACTCTTCGGTCCCAATGCCGACGTGCGGAAGCCGTGGGTCCACACCGTCGGTGCGGTCCTGGTATTTGCCGGCGTGCCAGTACTTGATTGTCTGTGTCCCGGGGCCCGTATCCTCACCGGCGAAGAACACATTGAACGAGAGCGTGAACTGCGCGACGCCGGCCTCAAAATCTGCGAGTGTGCTTCCGGTCCAGATGTCGTACAGACCCTGAAACATGTTCATTTCTTCGCCCCAGTACGTTGACTGGACCGAAAAAGCCTGCTGATTTGGAACGTCGGCGCCTATGACCGGACCGTGTACCGTTCTGTAGTGAACGAACACGTCGTCAGCCTGGCCCAGCACGGGGATGTTGTCGACAATCGCGTCGAAGTTCTGGAGCACGCTGTTGTACAGATACTGTGTTCCGCCAACGTTGGTTGATTCGATGAACACATCCTGATTGTCAGACTGCGCACTTGTCAGCGTCCACGCAAAGTGTTCGTTATGACCGATGATGACCCCGGGTGCACCGACAACTGTCATCCCGCCGACATGAATGGTCGGGCTGCTGAGCTCGACCTCCAGTGTGCGCGATGGTTCGGATATCACGGGAGGGCCCATCTGCGGTCCGCCGAGCAGCATGACGTTGCCCGAGTTGGATTTCGACGCGGCGATGATCGCGGCAAAGCTGCCCCACTTCGGCAATCCACTGAGTGCGCGATCCTGCAGATCGGCTACGGCCGCTGTTGCCTCGGGCGTAACCTGCGGGCCGGTGTATTGCCACGTCTTACCCGCGGCCGTTGGGCCACTTGGGATAGTCGTCGGCGCCGTGGGGTCGTTGACGGGGTACATGGCATCAAACGCGGCCTGCCCGAGCGTATTCAGTTCCTGCAGACGGGTCAGTTCATCGCCACCGTTTCCACCAAAGCCGCGCAGGAACCCCTGGACTATTGCCAACAGGTCTTCAACGGTGTAGCTCTCAACCGGGATGTTCAGCGTCTGAAATTCAATGGGTTTGAACTTCGCGGGTTCGGCGATTACATCGGCGATGTACGCGTTAACGCCGTCCTTGTACGCGGTGAGCGCCGCCTTCAGCTCTGACGACAGTGCGTTGAACTGGGCCGTTCGTTCAGCATCGGTGTAAATCAGGGTCCGTGTTGCACGGTCGTCAGCAAGCGACGACGGCCCATAGATTTCTGATTC
Source organism: Rhodothermia bacterium (assembly GCA_030431165.1). Taxonomy (GTDB): domain Bacteria; phylum Bacteroidota; class Rhodothermia; order Rhodothermales; family JABDKH01; genus JANQRN01. The sequence continues at coordinate 1,690 of JAUIJQ010000586.1, forward strand.
GAGACCGAGGACGATGCGCCTGATGGACTCCATCTGGAAGTAGCGATCTTCTGCTACAGCGTAGCCCTGGCCGTAGAACAAACCGACCTCGGTGGATGCGCTGATGTGGGGGACTCCGTATGCATCACGGGTGATGGTGACCGACGATGCATCGGTCGCCGTCATGGTGGTGTCGCGACCTGGCTGGCCGGATGCTAACGACGACGTGCAGAAGATGAGCACAACAAAAAGGGTCGCGCTCCGGGCAATGGAGTTCATGTCGCTTCCGGTTTAGTCCGTAAGCAACGTATCCAATTGAAGTCGGAAAGGCCAGCGGGTACGCGGTAAAGCCCACAGGCGGGCTGTTACGAGGGCGCGCTACTGACCCTGGGCGTCGGCATCATCCGATTGATCGTTCGCCCGGATCATGCGGACTACCTCACGCGACAGCTCATTCGGGACGGGGATCGTCAGGTTGTACTGTGCGATTTTCCATGCTCCGCTCTGCAATACAAGGACGCCCGATCCACGCGTGACACCAAGGTTTTCGTT
>JAUIJQ010000587.1 GCA_030431165.1 Rhodothermia bacterium
GTTTCTGCCGTGACAAAGAACACCTTCTGCAGTCGTCGCCACGGGTCGTCTCTGGGCACTACGCCACCGTCGCCTTCGCGGATTGCTCGCAGCGCCTCCGGTGAAAACGATCCGCGCAGGAAGTTTGCCTCGGCGGTGCTGTCTGACAGTGGTGCTACGAATACGACATTCTTCAGTCGCTGCAGTCGGTCAAAGCGGCTCTGCGACGAGAGACCCTGTCGCACAAGGTCAAACCGATTCTCGGGAGCCGGTAGCGTTTCAATGTATCCACCCAGCGTTTCCCGCAGGGCCTCGCCAACTTCGCCCTCCCAATTAAGGGAGTCGATGACAACGGTGATCTCACCGTCACGCCCTGTCGCTCTGGGCTGTTGGACAATACCTTCGCAACCGACTGAAAAGATCAGCGCAGCCAGCACGGCGAGGTAGGGGGTGCGTTTCGGATACATCATGTCTGTGAGTTATGAGTTCAGGCCAGTCCCTCGATTCAGGCCGATTCCTCGTTTCAGGCCGGTTCCTCTATTCAGGCTGGTTCGTGTGGTCGAAGGGAACCAACAAAGGACTCAACCGAGTCCAGTCGTCGCTTCGTGTCTTCGCCCGATGCCCACAGCTCGCGAATCCGGGTTATCAGGGCAGAGCCAACGATGAATCCGTCGGTGTGTGACAAAAGACGCGCCGCGTCGTCGGCCGAACGAATGCCAAAGCCTACCAGCAACGGGTTTCGCGTCACCTGCGCCCGCGCCCTCTTCAGATAGTCGTTCACGCGCGAAACCGACGACAGATCCGACCCTGTGACGCCCGTAACCGAGACCGCGTACACAAAACCCGTAGTCTGGCGGTCAATCATCGTCATTCGCTCGTCAGACGTGTTTGGGGCAACCAGTAGCACCATTTCAAGTCCGTGATCCCGGGCCGTAGTGAACAGGTCGTCGGCTTCGTCTGGCGGGAGGTCGGGTACAATCAGTCCCGCCACTCCTGCAGACTGCGCGTCGCGGCAAAAGTTGCTGATTCCGTACTGAAGGATCGGGTTGAAGTACCCCATCAGCAGGAGGGGGGTGTCAGACGTTTGCGTAAACCGGGAAGCCGCATCAAGCACCGTACGTAGCGATACACCATTACGCAGGGCGATTTCGCTGGAATACTGGATGGGGCCGCCCTCAGCGAGCGGATCACTGAACGGCATTCCAAGCTCGATGAAGTCAGCCCCCGCTCGATCAATGGCCTGGAGCAGGGGCACCGTGTCGGCCGTTGTCGGGAATCCGCAGGTTACGAAGATTCCCATCGACGTCTGGCCTGCCGATCTGTTTGTCTCAAGCGTCTCTTTGATGGACGGCATATCTACCTGATGTGCTCTTCGGCGTCTGCGATTGTGTTCATGTCTTTGTCGCCCCGGCCCGAACAGTTCAGTACGGCCAGCTTTCCCTGCAGGTCGCCGGCTTTCTTGATCAAGTGTGCGAACGCATGCGCCGTCTCGAGCGCCGGAATGATGCCCTCCAACGTCGAGACGAGCCTGAGCGCGTCCAGCGCCTCGCGGTCGGTGACAGCCGCGTATTCGACGCGCCCGGTGTCTTTGAGGTATGCGTGCTCGGGACCGACGCCCGGGTAGTCGAGGCCGGCGGAAACCGAATGTACCGGTAGCACCTGGCCGTCATCGTTCTGCAGGAGGTACGAGACAAAGCCGTGCAGCACCCCCGGTCGGCCAAGCGTCAGGCTCGCGGCGTGGTGTGCCGTATCGACGCCGTAGCCGGCAGCCTCCGCGCCGAACAACTGGACATCCGGATTATCGACAAACGCCGAGTAAATGCCGATGGCGTTGGATCCGCCGCCAACACAAGCGAACACGGCATCCGGATACGCTCTTCCAGCCTGCTCGGCAAGCTGGCGCGCCGTCTCCTCGCCGATGACGCGATGGAAGTCACGCACCATTGCCGGGTAAGGATGCGGACCGATGGCAGATCCAATGATGTAGTGGGTTGAAGAAACGTTTGTGACCCAGTCGCGGATCGCCTCGTTCGCGGCATCTTTCAACGTGCGGCTGCCGCTCGTAACAGGCTGGACGCGGGCGCCGAGCAACTCCATCCGAAGGACGTTGAGTCGCTGGCGTTCGACGTCGGTCTCGCCCATGTACACAACGCATTCCATGCCGAATCGGGCACACACCGTGGCTGTGGCGACACCGTGCTGGCCGGCACCGGTCTCAGCGATAATCCGTCTCTTCC
>JAUIJQ010000588.1 GCA_030431165.1 Rhodothermia bacterium
GGCGTCAACAGCCGCCTCCTGGTCACGCCGATTCAACAACATCCAGGATCGCGCGTCTGGTTCATCAATCCGGTAGGCGCGGATATTCAGTGCCGCCACGTTTCTGAACACCACTCTGACCAGCGATGCCTCGTCGGGTATCAACACGCCTTCAGACTCAACCTGAAGCTCCTGTTGTCGTATCCGACCATCCAGTGCACGACAATTGGTCGCGCCCTCTGTTGCCGGATACGCCTCCGCGACGAGCCGACATGTCTCAACGGCATCGCGCCGCGACCACTTGAAGCGACTTGATTCCAGCGGACTATAACTCGCGCCCTGCCGGTCCAACTCCTCGGCTACCGCATATTGTATATCCGCTCGCGCTGATACAGCACCGTCTGATGCGGCGTCACCGTCGGCGGGGTTCGGCGTGTCGGTCAGTAGGCGGTCCAGGGCATCGAGATACTTCGAGCCGTCCAGACCGAGACGCTGGTCCCGCACGTAGCGCAGCCGCCGGAGTTCGGTGTGCACCAAAGCCGACGGATCCGCGTCGAACTGGTGCGACCGAACAAGCGCCTGAAAAAGCCTGAGAACCTCGGCCTCCACCGACGGGGCACCGGCGGGCTCTATGTCAAGCAGCGCAAATTCGTTGGTTGACACGAGGTGCTCGTCCGCCGACACCACAAAAGGAACCTCAGGCTCTGAAAGACCCAATTCCGAATTTGAAAGTGCATCGAGCGTGCGATGCGCGAGGAGGTCGAGCATTGACGGGCGCAGGCGCCTGTACTCCGGGTGCTCGTCCAGCAACACGCTGAACGTATCTGCGGGAGCCGCGGCCAGTTCGTTTACCTCGGCAATTGATTCGCGGTAGGCATCGAGGATTGCCGACGCAAGCTTCCGAATATCCCACGTCTCGATGTCAGTCGCGTCGCCATCACCGGCGACTGCAGTACGGTTGTACAGCCTGTACCGGTTCGCCGCGAGGTACTGCTGCAACGCCTCTCCTTTCACTGACCGCAGTACGGCCGCCGCAACTACGCCCAATGAGTCAGCGTGCGCGTCGAGATCGCCGACGACGCCATTGATGTCGACGTCACCAACCGCAATGTCGTAGCGCAGACGATAAACCAACGCCCTGACGAGCTGCCCCTCGGTGCCGTCATCCGACGCCGCCCGATAAATCTCAGTAACAACATCGCGTGCCGAACGCGGGCGTTCGGCGTCGTCAAACGCCGAGACGCGGCGCCACGCATCTTCATACCACGTAGCATCATGCATGGGCTGGGTTGTTGGGCCTGAGCGATCAGAACGTGGCCCGCTGCATCCACCGACGCCAACGGCAACCAGTAAGAACGTGTAGAGCCACCGACTCATATTGCTGTTTCTACGATTAACTTGCGTCAAGTCCATATTAGCAAACCGGTGCGCACCATGAGCGAGTTCACGCTGAATCGACGCGAGTTTCTACGGAAGGGCGCTGTATCGGCCGGTGCGGTTTCTGTCGGCGCTGTTGGCGCGCCGGCACTAGCCATCGAGGGTAGTGAACACGGCATGCCGTCGGTACTACCCCAACCCGCTCCAGTCCGTAACGATCCGGATGACCCGATTCGTATCGAGGACGTGCATAGCGCGCAGCGGCTGACGGGGCTGTCGTTCTCGGATACGCACATTGAACTCATGCTGGAGGATCTGTCGGACCAGCGCGAGAACTATGCGCAATTGAGGGAGCACACCGTGGCAAACCGCGTTGCGCCCGCGTTTTTCTTCGACCCGCGGATTGGCGGCACGCCGATACCTGAAGGCGGTGATGCGATCACCTTCCCGGATGTTACTCTGCCGGATAAGACGGTTCCGGACAACACGCCTGACAACACCACCCGACCAGCCGACGGCGACCTGGCATTTGCATCAATCACGGACCTCGGTCGGATGCTGCGACGACGAGCCATCTCATCCGTTGAGTTGACAACGTTCTTTCTTTCTCGGTTGGACGACGTCGGGCGTCGGCTCGAAGCCGTTGTCACCCTGACGCCGGAGCGCGCGCTGGCCGCGGCCGAGCGTGCTGACCGCGAGCTCCGATCAGGAATCGACAGAGGTCCGCTGCACGGTATCCCGTACGGCGCCAAAGACCTGCTCGCAGTGGCGGGTTACAGGACGACATGGGGCGCAATGCCGTACCGTGACCAGGTGCTGGACAACGACGCAACGGTTATCCGCAAACTG
>JAUIJQ010000045.1 GCA_030431165.1 Rhodothermia bacterium
TGCTTTATCTGAACCCGGGCGCGGCCGGACGACAGGGATTCCACCAGAAGAAGACATGCGTTCGTCTGCACGTAGCCGACGGCACCCTTCAACAGGCGGAAGTGGTCCACCTTGACGAACCAACAGGAGATGGCTGAGCCGACGACCGAAATAGACAAACGCTCGGAGCGTTTTGATCTCAAGACGCTGTACGAGACAAGCCGGCTGCTGTCAGCTTCGCTTGATCTCGACTTTGTCGCCAACAACCTGCTGCTGTCAGCGATGAGCAAGTTGTTTACGACGCGCGGATGCGTCTGGCTTTACGACGACGCGACGGGCGGTTATTCGGTTCGCGCCGTCAAGGGCGCCGGCAGTCTCGACAAGTGTGACGCAACCGAAGAGGATTTTGCGGTTTCCGATATCCTGACAGGGGAAGACGTCCCGCGCGCCTTCTTTGACAAGCGCATTCGGTTGGTCGCGCCGATTCTTTTTGGTGACCGGCGCATTGGCATGTTGGGCCTGGGCGGCAAAGCGACCGGGAGCAGCTTCACCGATCGTGAGATCGAGTTTGTCTCTTCGCTGGTGAACATGTCATCCGCCGCGATCGAAAATTCGATTGTGGTGGAGCAGCTCAGGCAGGCAAACCGCGAGCTGGACAGTCACATCCAGCAGCTGCACACACTGTTTGATCTATCGCAGGAGTTCAATGCGACGATTGACCGCGACCGGCTGGTTAGGCTGCTGTCGTTGACGCTGATGGGGCAGATGCTCGTCAGCAGGCATATCGTTGCGTTGTCGCGCGACGGCTCGCAGCCAGGCGAGGTGCCTGAAGGTGACATTCAGACGGTGACGTCGCGGGGTCTGAGCCTGGAGGCCTCTGACCACGACAACCTGCGCAAGCTGTTTCGGCTGCGCGAGCCGCTTAACGTGGCCGCCACTACCGTTGCCAGCGCCGCAACCGGCGTGGCTGCAACCAGTACCCCCACTGGCGATACCGGTGACGTAGCGACCGAGCCCGACATCGAGGATTCAACCCGTGCATGGTTGAAAGATCAGAAGGTTTCCCTCGTGTTGCCGGTGATCCACCAGGGCGCGACGTGCGGTTTGCTCTGCCTCGGACAGAAGCAGACGAGGCAGCCGTACGCCGAGGCCGATGTTGAATTCCTCAGTGCCCTGGCGAATCTCTTTATCGTATCGATGCAGAACTCGTTTCTCGTTGCAGAGCGCATCGAGAAAGAGCGCCTGGAAGAGGAGATGCGGCTCGCGCGCGAGATCCAGGAGAAGCTGCAGCCCGCTGAGATGCCGAAGGTCGAAGGGCTCGACCTTGCACTTATCGCCATGCCGTCGCGTCACGTCGCCGGCGATTACGTGGATGTGCAGCCTCTCGATGACAATCGGGTTCTGACCGCGATTGGTGACGTGACGGGAAAAGGATTGCCCGCTTCACTGCTCATGTCCAATGTGCAGGCGTGTCTGCACATGGTGCTCCCCATGGACATGACGCTCGAGCAGGCAACGGGGCACATGAACCGCGTGATCTGCGCAAACACGGGGTACGACAAGTTTATCACGTACTTCCACGGCATTTATTATCCGGATACCCGCGAGTTCAAGTACGTAAATGCCGGACACAATCCGCCGCTGCTGATTCGTGCCAACGGTGAAGCTGAGGAGCTCGATGTCGGCGGACTCCTCCTCGGCGTGATGGCATCAATGCCATACGACCTCGGCACGACAACCCTTCATCCCGGCGATGTCCTCGTGATGTTTACGGATGGTGCCACCGAGGCTATGGACCCGCAGGAAGAGGAGTTCGGCGAAGACCGGCTGACGGATGCCATCCGCAAACATCAGGAACTGCCGGCGCAGGAGATTCTCAACGCGCTGGTCAGGGATATCGAAGCGTTTGTCGGCGGGTCGCCGACGCAGTTCGATGACCTGACGATGATCGTCATGAAGGCTGTGGAGTAAGCCACACCGTTTGTCCCGATCGTCGTGAGTCCTCGGCTGCGAACACCGTTGAGTGTGACCTCAGCGTTTCTTCCGCGCCCGTCAGAATGTGGCTCGGGTCGTTGTTGAGCACCGCGGATATGAAGCTGTCGACCAGGTGGTAGTCTCCGTTCATGTGACCGTGCAGGTTTGTGTCGACCTCGTCGAATGGCGTCTCTTCGTACCACTCTTGCGTGACAAAATCGAAGCGCCGCAGGGAGGCTTCGTGCATTTCCCACTTTCCGTCGGATAGCTCCCCAAAGCCGCCGTGCAGGAAGATTTCGCCGCGCGTCCCATAGATGCGCGTGAACATGCCGCCGTCTTTGTTGAAGGCAGACATCGTCATCGTTGCTGTGGCACCTCCCTCGTACAGCAGGCTGATGACCTGGTGGTCGATGACATCGTTGTCGAGTCCGTAGACACAGCGCCCGTACGGGCCGGTGCGAAGCGCCTCGCGCACAGTCGCAGGTGTCGGGTCGGGCGTGAGGACGTTTACGGGCCAGCCCACCTCCCCGCGGTCGACCCATCTGCCGTAGATGTTCACGGCCGAGTACGGGCAGTCGGATTCTACCGCGCAGTCAAGGCAGCGGTCAGCGGCGCCGTCTGGACGGTTCGCTGCGGTGAAATGCTGCAATGAACCGAAGGAGGACACGGCCACGCACGGAGCGCCGACGATGTGTTGGAGCCAGTCAATATCGTGGCAGCCTTTGGCTAAGAGCATAAAGCTAGAATCAGCTTCAACTGCCCAATTGCCCCGGACCCAGCCGTGGGCATAGTGCCACCATCCGACAGGGTGGTGGTGTTGCACCGTCATCACGTCGCCGATCAGGCCCTCGTCAATCATCTCCCGGATGCGCCGCGTGAAGTGCACGTAGCGCATCGTGTGGCAAACACTGGTGAGGTTGCCGTTGCGGCGGACCGCCTCGGCGATGCGTTCGCACTCGTCGAGTGTTGGCGCCATCGGTTTTTCGAGCAACATCGCGTAGCCCAAATCCGAAAACGCAACGGCGGGGTCGGCGTGGAGCCGATCCTGCGTGGCGATCACAACGGCATCCGCAAACTTGTCGAGGGTTAGCGCGTCGCGCCAGTCAGAGAAAGCGAACTCGGGCGCTATGTCGTGCGCCTCAACGAGGGCGTTGCGATACGAGTCGCGCGGTTCAGCAACGGCGACGACCCGCATGCGGTCAGGGTGTTCAAGGGCGTACGAAGCGTACATGGCACCGCGAGCACCGGCGCCAATGATAAAGACATTGACTGGCATCAAAGAGGGGGCTAAGGGTCAGAGGTGGGTCAGGCCGTCGGGACCATTTCAATGATCGGGCGACCATCCGCGTCCACAAATCGACCACAGGGCCCGCCGGGCTCAGCGTTGGCAATCGTCAACTCAGATCCGTCGCGGCGGATAAGCGGGGAGTAGTAATCCGCCACTTCCTCGGCCGACGCATTGATGAAGTGCGCAATGAGTGACCGGCGAAATCGGTCGGTGGTCGTGTTCGGATACGAGCCGTGGATAAGTTGTCCGTGGAAGAACAACACGTCTCCGGGCTCCATTCTCACGGGCACGGGCTCAGCGCCCGGTGGCAGGTCAACGGCGACATCGGTAAAGCTTTCGGATGTGTCAGCCTGCTGCGTGCAAAGGATCGGCAGGGTGTGGCTACGCGGCACAACCTGGAGGCATCCGTTTGCTTCGTCGATCTTGTCGAGCGCCATCCATGCGGCAACACAGGTGCCCGGTGCGGCGCGCAGGAAGTACTGGTCCTGGTGCAGCGCCTGGCCGCGTGCGCCGGCCGGCTTGAAGTACAACATCGTCTGGGCGAGCAAGGCAGGCTCACCAAGGAGCATTTCGACGGATCCTGCGATGCGATCCGACAACATCCAGTCCCAGCTTGTTTTGTCGAAGCGGTGCATGTGGATCATGCGCGGGAAGCGGATCAGCGGATCGTCAGCCGTAGGATCAACGCCGACCATGTCGCCCTCAAAGCTGCCGGATGCGCGGAGCGCCATGAAGTGGTCGCGCAGGGCGGTCGCTTCGTCGGTGTCAAACAAACCGCGCAGTACGGTGTAGCCTTCGCGCTCAAATTCCTCTCGGTGGGTCATGAGATTCGTTACGGCGGCCTGCGGCCGCCTTTTGGTTACGGTGGCCTTGCGGCCACCTTAATAGTTTGGATCGTTTTGATCGTTACGGCGGCTGACGCCGCCTGATGGTTACGGCGACTTCGTCGCCTTTCGTTACGGCGGCTGACGCCGCCTTAAGCGTTTCATCGACTGATCGTCGCGGCGGCCTCGCGGCCGCCTATGAGCGGACACCACCGCCCAAACGATAAGCGGGCGAAGCCCGCGCAACGATTCTAACGATCCAATCGATTAACGCGGCGAAGCCGCCGTAACGCCTAAAATAAAACCTGTTCTTCCGGCCATTTGTTCTTTTTATGGCACACCTTGATAATAAACTACAGGTGTAGTACGTTTATCCGACACTTGTAGTATGACGTGCAGTTACGATAATCTCATGCCGAGAAAAAGAAGCGGGGCCGGTGCCTCGCGCAATGATGGCACCGATCAGGACAAAATGCTCAGCGGATTGCAGGCCGCGGTCATGCGCATCCTCTGGAAACGGGGGAGCGCCACGGTCGCTGAAGTGCAAGCTGATCTCGAAAGAGAGCGTCCGCTGGCCCACAATACCGTGGCCACCGTACTGACCCGTCTCGCCAAAGACGGCATCGTGACCGCCGAAAAGTCAGGGCGAAGCTACCTCTACAGCCCGGTGCTACAGCCGCAGCAAGCGCGTCAGTCCATGATTGGTGCACTTGTGCGGCGGCTGTACGGCGGCCGTCCGGCCGCCCTTGCCTCACACCTCGTGCGTGACTCGGAACTCGACGCAGAAGACCTCGACGAACTGGAAGCCCTCATCCGGGAACGGCGCAACGCGCTCGGAAAAAAGAACCGCTAGAATAATACTATGGAAATCGCCTACGGAGCGGCCTCATGGCTGCTGACCTACTTCGTGCACAGCACGGTTCTGCTGTCCGCAGCGTGGATGCTCACCCGGCTCTTCGGGGAAGACAACCCCGGTTTTCGTGACCTCGCCTGGAAGACAGCAGCCGTTGGGGCGCTGCTTACGTCAACGCTGGTGCTGGTAACCGTGCCATCCCCCACTGGCGTGCTGTCATCGCTCGACAGTCTCATCGCGGGCCGCGAAACCGGCGCCGCGACAACCGAGTCCGCGATGCAGAACGTCACGCCGGCCGGTGGCGCGCTCGTGGAGACAAAGGGCTCAGCCAGTTTCGTTGTGTCAGCGACTGGCGACGAATCTGCAGGCGTTCCGTACACGATCACGGCAGTAAGTGGGGACGCAATACGTGATGATGCCGCGACCCCGGTATCGGCAGCGGCCGCAGCCAGCGATGTGCTTCGCTTGCAAGGCGTAGCGGTCTTCGGAATCCTCGGTGTGTGGATGGTGCCGGCGCTATTACTCGTCGTCTCGCTGCAGCGCCGTCGCAGGCGATTCCTGAACGACATCGGCGTACGCACACGCGTTCACGGCGGACCGATGGCGCGCGAAATTGCCAGTTTATCTAAGTCAACGGGCCACCATGGCACCGTGCTTACAAATGCTCCGCGCATTAGTAGTCCGGCGGTGCTAAGTGCAAGCGAGATCTGTGTGCCGCGGGACGCGGTGGGCGAGCTCAGCGACGGCGAGCAGCGCTCGCTTATTGCGCACGAGTTTGCGCATGTCATCCGACGTGACCCGATGTGGCTGCGCACGTTTCACCTTCTTGAGCGGGTGTTCTTTTTTCAGCCGCTGAATCGCGTTGCGCGGTCAGAGTATGAAGAGGCCGCAGAAGAGCTGTGTGATGCATGGGTCGTTGATCGGACCGGTGATTCTGAAACGCTCGCGTCGTGCCTGGTTCGCATCGCCCGGTTCATGAAGGCGGATGCCTCGATCGGATTTGCGTCCATCGCCGGCCGCCCGTTGCGCGCGCGCATCCAGCGGTTGTTGTCGTCAGATGCTTCGACGCCGCGCATGCGGCCCCTGCCGCTGGTCGCCATGCTGTCACTGATTCTTGTCATTGCCGCCTGGGGTCCGAGCATCGCCGTCAGTGGGAGCGAGGCCGCGTCGGGCCCGGCGAGAGCTGACTCTCCCGTAGTTGGTGTCGCCGACGTCAGCCAGGCGACCGGCCAGCTTTACGCCACGGCGCACGGGGTCGGGCCAACCATGTTTGTCACGTTGACCGGTCCGGAAAAGACGGCGCGCTTTGTTTGGAGGTCCGATACCGTCGCGGTCGATTTTTCAGGCAACATGCGGTATGAGGTTGGGGATGGTCCAGATCGCGCTGAGTTCTCGGGGGCGGGCACGGTTGTGCTGAGTTCGCTTGGGACCATCACGCGTATTTCTCGCGGCGGCCGATTGGTCGTTGAATCTGGCGGTGACCAGATGCAGCGCAAGCTCGTCGCGCGTCCGTCAGGTCAGGCGATCGAGTACACGTACGAAGAACTTGGTACCGTCAGGCCATACAGCGCAGCCGCGCAGGACTGGGTTTCCGCAGGTATCAAGCGCCTGGTTGAGCGCCACGTGAAGTTGCGTGTCGCGGCCAATCGACTCGCTGAGATCGAACGTGCTCGTGACCGCAGCGCCGTGCAGATCGCCGACGACGCCCGGCGCCTTCGGTTGCAGCAGTCGGATATCACGGAAGCCAGGAAGCGCGAGATTGAAGAAATAGTAGCGCGCTCGAGGGAGCTATCCGGTGAAAATGCGCTCGTGGAAAAGCTCGCACGCCAGCAGGCGCTTGTCGAAGAGATGCGTAGTGAAGACGCTTACGTCGAAGAACTAGCGCGGGCCAGGGAACTGGTTGAGCGAATCGACAAGGAGGGGGCGCTCGTTGAGGAACTGCTGAGGAAGCAGAAGCTCGCGGGGTCGCAGCTTCAGGACGAGTCACAGTTGCTCAAAGATCGTCTTGCGGCCCATCAGCAACGCCTCGAAATGGCGCAGACCGATTCGTCCCTCGCCGTTGTGATGCAGGCGTATCGCGAGCGGTCGACGGAGGAGGCCCTCTACGAAGAGCAGCGGGTCCAGGAGCTGCTGGAGCGCCGCCAGTCAGCGCTGTCAGCGAAGCAGACCGAAATGGCGGATCGCGCCGCGGCGCTTCAGATGCGGCTGATGCAGGAGCAGGACGAGGCGCAGCAGCAGTTGCTCAGCGATCGGAACGCGATGATCAAAGAGCTGTCGGCGCGCATCGAGCAGTTGGAGCAGCGGATCAAGCAGCTCGAAAAAGGCAATACGCCCTAGCGCCGGCGGCGCGGCAGGCGATTGCCAGGTCACGTTGCCGTCTTCCGCTTTCCAAGGAAATCAGCACGTGCTGGCTCGTAGCGGTCGAAGACCTCCTGCAACAGTGCGCGGTCAGCATCCGACAGATTGCGGTCGCGACGCTGGTATACGCGTTCAGCTACCGACATCGCTTTCTCGAACCGGTACGTTGCGTATCGCTCGGGGCTGCCCCAACAGAACGCCGGCACGTACCGCGGGTGGAAGCCCGATCCAAACAGATTGCAGCCCACACCCACGACCGTGCCCGTGTTGAAGGTCGTGCCGATGCTGCACTTCGAGTGATCTGCCATGAACAATCCGACAAACTGCTGTCCGGTATCTTCGTACCGGCCGGATGGCAGGTTCATCAGGTTGACGGATCCGTAGTCGTTCTTCAGGTTTGAGTTGTTTGTCGCCGCGCCGAGGTTGCACCACGAGCCGATAAAGGCGTTGCCGAGGAATCCGTCGTGCGCTTTGTTCGAGAACGCCTGGAAGATGGCGTCGTGCACCTCGCCGCCAACTTTGCAGCGTGGACCCATCGCGACCATCCGCAGATTGGCGCCGACCTTCACCTGGCTTCCGCGCCCCACGTACGCAGGACCAACAATCAACGCACGCTCCGATACGACGGCACCTTCATCGATGATGATCGGCCCGTGGGCGGCGTCGAGGATCGCGCCCGGCTTTACAATTGCGCCGTCGGCGATCAGGATACGCTCGCCGTTTTCAAGTACGGCGCTCGGATGTACAATTGCGCCGGTTCGTTCGAGGATATTGTATCCGTGTGAGCGATCACGAAAGAGCAGCTTGATTGACGCGTCGATGTGTTCAAGCAGGTGCCACATGCGCGACACCATCGGGACGCCAGAAACTGTCGTGGTGGCCGCGCCAGGCGCAGCGCTTGAAAAAGCCTCGGCCGTCAGCGGGCCAGCAGCCAGGTTGATCGTGGAGCCGTTGGGAAGCCACGCCGCCACAACGTCGCCGCCCTGTTTGAAGATCTGCGCCGTTGACGTCTTGCTCGCTGCCTGAATCTCAGCCAGCACCGTGCCGTCACCTGGAGTAAAAACGGCCCGGCCATTTACAAACAGCACGCCAAGCGCGCCGGGGACGTGGTTGACCGGTCCGCGGTCTGACTGAACGAGTGTGTCGGCCAGCTCCGCGCGGCAGTGCAACAAGACGTTGCCTGAATCGAAGGCGCGTGCGGTTTGTTCGCCGATGCGGCGTCCGCCGATGCGCAGGTCGTACACCGGACGGGTGTCAACAAGCGGCCTGAGGTGATCGATCTGGTCGTCTTCGAAGAGGCAGAGGTACATCGCGGGTGGGTGATTGCGGGTTGCCTACGCTTGATGCCGAGCGGAATGCCGAACAGGACGCCGAACGGTATACCGCTAGGATACGGCGTCTCGTATTGGGTGTGGGGGGCGAATCGCTTAAATTGAACGACCCGCTGGAGTTGGATAGACCCACCGGCGGACTCAAGCATACCCACCCGCCCCGACCGAGGTCTACGCCGACGCCCATGAAGTTCTTTGTTGATACCGCCGACCTGGATGAGATTCGTGAAGCCCGCGACATGGGCGTGCTCGATGGCGTAACGACCAATCCCAGCCTGATGAAGACGGGTGGCGGCGCTGATTTTCATGAGCACATCTACAAGATCTGTGAGCTCGTTGACGGTGACGTCTCAGCCGAAGTAACCGCAACGGATTATGCGGGCATCATGGAAGAGGGGCGCACGCTGGCCAGAATCCACAAGAACGTTGTGGTCAAGGTCCCGCTGATCCTCGACGGTATCAAAGCGCTGAAGACGTTCAGTGACGAGAACATCCGCACCAATTGCACGCTTTGTTTTTCGCCTACGCAGGCGCTCGTGGCCGCGAAGGCAGGCGCGACGTACATCAGCCCGTTTATCGGTCGGCTTGACGACGTGTCGACGGAAGGCCTGGAGCTGATCGACCAGATCGTGACGATCTACCGCAACTACGGGTATGAAACGGAGGTGCTCGCGGCGTCAATCCGGCACCCCATGCATGTTGTTCATTGTGCGCAGATGGGCGCCGACGTTGCGACCATGCCGCTGGGCGTGATCAAGAAGCTGATCAAGCATCCGCTGACGGATATCGGGCTTGAGCGCTTCCTCCAGGACTGGAAAGCATACCGGGAGTCTGTTGCCGTCTGACAACGAGGCCAAAGGGATCGTCTTCCTGCCGCTTGGCGCCACGCACGACATCGGTGCAAGCTGCCACTACCTTGAGATAGAGGGCACGGGCATTCTGCTCGACGCCGGAATGGACCCCGACCTCGAGGGGCAGGATGCGCTGCCTGATTTGAGTCCGGTAACCGGGGACCCGACGCGCTTTGTCGACCACGTGATCGTGTCGCATGCGCACCATGATCACCTCGGGTCGCTTCCGTACATCCTGAAGCAGTTCCCGCACGCACGCGTCCACATGACGCCTGCCACGCGCAGGCTGGCGGATTTCCTTCTCCCTGCCTCAGCGCGACTGCAGCGACGTCGTCTACTGGAGGGCTCCAGTCTATCCGACCCGGTGTTCGACGAAGACGAGGTAGAAGCCGTCTCGTACATGTACGAGCAGCACGAAATCGAAACGGTATTTGATGTGACGGGGGTTCGTGCCCGGGCACCGTTGCAGGCCGTGTTGCACTACTCGGGTCACATCCTTGGCGCTGCCGGCGTCGAGGTGTTCTGCGAGGAAGGGCCTGAGGCGCGCAACGTGTTTTATACATCCGACACAAACGTTCAGAACCAGACGATCATTCCCGGCGGCCACTACCCGGAGAGCGTCGACATCATGATTCTCGAGTCGACGATGGGTTCAAACGGGTTTGCTGAACTCGTGTCGCGTCGAAGCGAGGAGCGCAGGCTTGGGGAATCGATTGCGCGCGTGCTCGAACGTGGCGGAAGCGTGTTGTTACCCGTGTTTGCGCTCGGTCGCGCGCAGGAAATCCTCGCGCTGCTGGATCGCTACCGGCGACGCAGGGTGATCGACCCCGACGTTCCGATCTACACCGCCGGATCGATGCGCGCCGTAGCCGATCTCTACGACCAGACGAGGTATACAACACCGCGCCTCAACGAGGACTTTGAGGTGTTCGGCGTGGAGCAGCGTCGGTTGCCGCGGAGCCAGAGTGCAAAGCGTGATGCCATCCGCGAAAAAGGCATCTTCGTCGTTGCCAGCGGGATGATGTTTGAGCGCACGATCTCCAACGAGATGGCGCGAATGATGGTTGAAAATGAAAAACACGGCGTCTTTTTCGTCGGGTTTGCCCGCGACGACTCACCGGGAGGCATGCTGCTGCACGCTGCTGAGCGCGAAGAAGAACGCGTGACGCTCGATCCGGTGCAGGGTGAGCAGCACTTGCGGTGCGAAGTTGATCGGTTTATGCTCAGCGGCCACTCCAATCGCCGCGACCTGCTGAAGCTGGTTGAGCAACTAAAGCCTGAGCATGTGATTCTTGTTCACGGCGAGTCAAAAAGCATCGAGTGGATGGCGGACAATATCCGTTTCTTTAATCCGTCGGTTAACGTTCACATTCCGAGTCGCGGACAGCCTGTTCGACTCTGAACCGCGGCGCGCCTGCCATGCCGTTTGATCCGGATATCGAAAGACGCGTTGATCTGTTTGCGGCTGCGCTCCGCGGGCAGGTTGCCGGTGATGTCGATGTGAGTGCGGCCGGGCGCGGGGCGCTGCGTATCGAACGAGACCCCGTTTCGTTGTCGATGTTCGCGAACGACGCGAGTATGTACGAGCAGACACCGTTGGCTGTCTGTTATCCGCGTGAGGCGCGCGATGTGTCGCGCATTGTTGAGGTGGCGTCTTCGCTCGGGCTGCCCCTTCTGCCTCGGGGCGGTGCATCATCGCTAGCTGGTCAAACGGTTGGCGAAGCGATTGTGCTGGACTTCACGCGTCACATGAACGCGATCCTGCACATCGATCCGGATGCCCAGACGGCGACCGTCCAGCCCGGCGCTGTGCTTGAGAATCTCAACCTCGCGCTCGCTGAGTTCGGATTGATGGTTGGCCCCGACCCCGCAAGCGGCAACCGCGCGACGCTGGGCGGCATGGTTGCAAACAACGCTACGGGCACGCACTCGATCGTCTATGGAAACGTCGAGCGGCACATCGTGTCGGTAGACGCGGTGCTGTCTGACGGTTCCACGGCCACGTTTGATGAGGCCGACCTCACGGTTTGGCGCGATCGCACGACCCGGCCGGGCCTGGAGGGACAGATCTATCGCGGACTCGATGAGCTGCTGGCAGCGCGCGGCGCGATCATCAAACGTGATACCACGCGTCACTGGCGGCGCAACAGCGGATACCGCCTGGAAACCCTGCTTGACCCTAAGGCGAGGAACGTTGCGCGGCTCCTCTGCGGAAGCGAAGGAACGCTTGCCGTGTTGACTGAGCTGACAATTCGCGTGGTGCCAAAGCCGGCGCACACGGTTCTCGGCGTTGTGCACTTTTCAACGCGCGGCGAAGCGCTGCGG
>JAUIJQ010000046.1 GCA_030431165.1 Rhodothermia bacterium
AGTAGGGACACCATGGGCGCACCGTCGTCCTCGACGGGTACCGGATTCGCTGGCCGGCATGCGCTGGCGGAGGCGATTGTAATCGCGAGTAGCACCGCGATACGCGTGCGTCGATGGGCCCGGCTCGGAGCCGGGGACTGAATAATTACTTGACTGGAGTGCAACTTTGCCGTATCTCTTTTCGTAGGTGCTAGCAAACTAGCATTTCCCCCGATCTTCTTCCCAGGTACCTGGCCGCTGCCACCTTCCAGTTGTAGCCACCGGGCCGGACGTTCTGGCGGGCAGCGAAGGGGAGTAATGCATAGCCGACCGAACCGTAAAGATATGAAACGCAAGAAGTCGCCGATGGACCTGGGCAAGCGGGAACGCCAGATTATGGCGTTCATCTACCGCCGCGGTGCCGCAACCGCCGCTGAGGTCCGAGAAGGAATAGCCAATGCACCGAGTTATTCCGGTGTACGGGCAATGCTTCGGATCCTCGAAGAGAAGGGGTATCTGCAGCACGCAAAGAGCGGAAACCGCTACGTGTACAGTCCGACCCAGTCCTCTGATGAGGCGGCGCGCTCGGCGATGCAGTACACCGTGCAGTCCTTCTACGGCGGATCCGGGAAGCGGGCCATGGCGGCCCTGCTGGATCTTGACGGTGTTGATTGGTCAGCAGACGACCTGGATCGCCTCGAAAAAATGATCGAAGAAGCCCGACGGGAGGGTAACTAAATGTCAGACATCATGTACTCGATTTTTGGTGCACCGTCGGCCTCTGCCTGGCTGGCAATCATGGTTCCGGTCCTGCTGAAGAGCGCGCTGATTCTCGGCGCTGCCGGAATTGTCACGCACCTCCTTCGTAACAGCGCGGCCGCATTGCGCCACCTCGTTTGGCTCACGGCAATGCTCGGGATTCTGCTCCTGCCGGTAATCGGAGCGGTGCTGCCACGCGTCGCCGTACCCGTTGGCCAACTGGAATCGGTCCTCCCTGCACAGACCGCGGGCACGTCGGAATCCGTCAATTGGTCCGCCCCACGCGAAGCGACCCGGGATGCGCAGGCGGGCCGGTCAGCACGGGCCGCTCTGTCGACACAAGCTGGTCAGGCGGCGCAGGCGAACAGCGTAGATGCGCGTCGCGCGTCAGCACGTGCTGTGGCGCCGTCTGCCGTGCCTGATGCAGCGCATGGTGTCGAGGCGATAGTCAACAACCTTGCACGGCTTCCGCTCGCCGTATGGCTTCTCGTCGTGTGGGCTGCAGGCGCTCTATTTCTCATCGCGCGTCTCGTCGGATCACATATAGCGGCATTCACCTTGGTGCGTCGTGCCGAAATCGTTCACGACGACGACTGGAATCTGCGGCTGGAGCGTCTGGGCGAGCAGTTGTCGATTGCGCGCCCGGTCCGGCTTCGCGAGTCTGACATGATCGAAGTACCGGTCACGGTTGGCTCGATCCGTCCGGCGATCGTATTGCCAATCGAATCGGCAGACTGGGATGAGGCCACACGGGACTCGGTACTGTTGCATGAGCTTGCACATATCAAACGGTTGGACTGCATGTCGCAATCCGTTGTTGAGGTCGTTCGCGCCCTTATCTGGGTAAATCCTCTCGTCTGGATGGCCGAGTCGCGCATGCGCGTGGAGCGTGAGCGGGCGTGCGACGACATGGTGATTACGTCCGGTACCCGTGCGTCACACTATGCCCAGACGTTGCTTGAGCTTGCTCGGTCGATCAGAGGCAAAGAACGTTCGTCGGCCGCCGTAATGGCAATGGCACGCCGGTCAGATCTCGAGGGACGCCTTCTCGACATCCTCGACAAGCGGCCACGACTCAGGCACGTAAACCGCGTCGGTGCCTTCGTCGCAGTCGGCATCGTGCTGTGCTTTGTTCTGCCGGTCGCTGCGCTGACGCCGGACGTGCAGGCACACGCCCAGGCAGATGCAGACGCATCGGCAGGCTACGATACGTGGCGCCTGGCCGATGTCGAGGCGGAGCCGTCTGACGAGTTTTCTGCGCTCCTGTCATCCGAGTTGAATCGCGCGTTGACGGGCCTGTCGGTTTCAGAACTGAACAGGGGGATCGTCGACGACGTGCTCGCCGACGTTTCTGAAGCCATGGCGGATATCGAGTTCGAGCTGGCTGAAGCGGGCATCTCGTTGGAAGGCGCCAGATGGACCAGCTCGGGACCGTCCGTTGACGGCGACACGCTGACCATCGACCAGATCATCGAGCTTGCGAAGCATGGGGTGGACGCTGACTACATCGAAGGCCTGCGCGCGACCGGTTACAGCGACCTCTCGTTTGAGACCCTTCTCGGATTTGCTCGCCACGGCATCGACGCGGACTATGTAGCGGCGCTGTCCTCAATGGGTTTCTCCAACATGCCCGCTGAAGACATTCTGCAGTTCGCTCGCCACGGAATTGACGCCGAGCTTGTCGCCGAGCTTCGAAGTGCCGGCTACACGTCTTTGACCGCCGAAGAGGTCGTTGAGCTGGCCCGTCATGGAATCGACGCCGACGATGTCGCCGAATATCGTGAGCTCGGCCTGTCTGGTGTTTCGCCGGAGCATCTCGTTGAGTTGTCGAGACATGGGCTCGACCCCGAAGATGTCGCCGGATACGCGGCCGCGGGATACGGCGAGCTATCTGTTGAGCAGATGATTGAACTGGCACGTCACGGGGTCGACCCGGAATGTGTCGAAGAGATCAACGGTGCCGGTTTTGGTCGCTTCTCGGTCGACTCAATTATCCGCTTTGCGAAGTATGGTGTCGATGCGGATTTCCTGCGCGAGCTGGGAGAGGCGGGTATCACGGACCTGTCTGAAGACGAGATAGTGAAGCTCGCCAAGCACGGCATCTCAGCCGAATACGTCAAGAGAATGCGCAATGGGCAGTAACATGACTATGACCGCACGCAAGACACATCGCGTCGGCGTCTTCGCCGCGCCTGGATTGTTCGCCGCCGCTGTATTGCTGGCAGTACCGCTGTCGTTTTCGCCCGCGTCAGCAGCGGGCAATGCCACGGCAGCTCACGATGCTGCGGCAACGGTCAGTTCAAAGAGCCGCGCGATTCGCGGCTCCTGGTCTGCGGAGCTGCGCGATGAACGGTTTGGCCCCGATGCTCTATGGCTTCAGTTCAGCCGTCGTACTGAAAAAGGCCGTTGGCAGAATTCGTCTGTTGTGCCGCTGTCCGAGCTGTCGGGTTTGTCGCGGTCTGCGGTGAATGCCGGTTCTTCGTCGAATGTCTCGTTCTCCCTTACGCGCGAAGCAGGCTCGTTTCGATTCGACGGTTCGTTCGCCAACGGAGAGGGTGGTGGCACATTTGAGTTCACGGCATCGGACTCATACCTGAGCGCGATGCGTGCCCTCGGTTATGACCGCATTTCTGAAGATGAGCGTTACTCGCTTGCGGTTCTGGACGTTCGTACCGCGTTTGTCCGCGGGATCCGTGACCTGGGTTATGACCTGTCGCTGGACAAGCTGTTTGCCTTTGCGATTCACGACGTGACGCCCGAGTACATCCAGTCACTTGCCGACGTTGGGTACGACGATGTGCCGGCCGACCAACTGGTCGCGTTCCGGATTCACGATGTTGATGCCCAATTTGTCTCGGGTTTTGTCGAAGCCGGGCTATCCGACATTGAACCCGACAAGCTTGTTGCACTGAGCATCCACGACGTGTCCCCCGAAATCGTGCGCGAGCTGAAGGCGTACGGGTTGCGCGATTTGAGCGCTGATCACCTCGTTTCGCTCAGCATTCATGACGTAACGCCGCGCTACGTGTCGCGCCTGCGCGAAATCGGTTATGAAGGTGTCAGTAGCGACCAGCTCGTGTCCATGCAGATACACGACGTGAGCACAGACTTTATCGAAGGATTACAGGAGAGGGGATACCGTGACATCAGTGTCGACAAGCTCGTCGCGATGAAAATCCACGACGTGTCGCTACGCATGATCGACGAGTTGAACGAAGCGGGGTTCAAATCCGTACCAGTCGAGAAACTGATAGACCTCAAGATCCACGGATTGTCGCCATCCGACATTCGCCGGATGGGCGCCGCAGCCAGTGGAACAGGCGAACGCCGGTAGCACCGGAATCCGGTAGGGCTACAGGTCGCGCTCCCGCTTCTTCACGATGAAGACGCCTTCGCGGCGACTCGTCACGACGATCATTCCACTTTCGAAGTACGGGTAACTGCTCCACGTGCCGTTGAAGCCGGCCACGTCTTTGCCGTACGGCGTCGTGTCGAAGTGGCCAAACTCCACGGGGTTCTCGCGATCAGATATGTCGACAATCCGAAGGCCCGATGCGTTGTTCGTCTCGTACATGAAGTCCCCCGCCACATAAAGGTTGTGGTCGGTAGCGTTCGTCGGGCCGAAGAACTCCGTCACCAGTATTGGATCGTCGAGGTCGGCGAGGTCCCACACGAGGGTTCGTGTTCGATCGGTTTTGCCGCTTAGTTCATCGCCTTCATCGTTCTGGTAGAAGTAGCGGTGGTCATCGGTCAGCCACCCCTGATGAACGTAGGCTGAGGTCGGATATCCGCGGAAAGAGATTGGTGTCGGATTGTCTTTGTCCGACACATCGGCAACGCTGATGGCCGTGCCGTTGGATCCAATACAGATCTCCTTGCCCTGGTGTTCGACATCCGGGCCGTGATAGACCACACACTGTGCGTCGTGCGTCGCGCCACTCCCGCCGCTACCGGTTCGGGTGTCGTTAAAACATCCGACAAAATGCGGGTTGAGTGGATCTTTGATGTCGATCATGTGGAGTCCGCCACCGCAGGTTTCTCCTCCCGAACTGTTTCCCACGGTGTAGGCGTATCCAGTTCGCTCGTTGATCACAATGTTGTGTGACGACGCGATGTCGGTGTAGAGCGCCGTAGCCTCAAACGTTCTGGGTGCGTCAGTGACGTTGCGGAGTTGCGTAAGGTCAAAGACCTGCATGCCGTGTTGGCCGGCGCCGTCGGCAACGATGAACGCGTGGTTGTTGTACGTCTTTATGTCGCGCCAGGTGTTGCCGCGCGATCCAGCCGTCTTCGGAAGCTTGCCCAGATAGACGGGATTTGCCGGGTCCCCGAGGTCAAGGAACACCGTTTCCTCCATCGTGCCGATGAGCGCATACTCACGGCCGGTCTCCGGATCGGTCCAGCCCCAGACGTCGTTGAGTCGCACGCCGCGTGCCGTCTCGATGTCACGCAGCGGTACAAACGAAACAAGGTCGACGTTCTGGCACGAATACCCGGCGGCCGTGCCCTCTTCGCAGTCGACCTGGTCGCCGGCGATCGGGTCAAGGTCCGGTGGCGCGTTGAATACAAGGTCCGCGCGAGTCCATCCAGCGTTTGAGCGTTCATACACGACGGCCGCGCCTTCTCCGTACGCGTCACCGACGGCAGCAACCACCGCGACATCGCCGTTCACGGCGATGCTGACGCCGAATGCGTCTCGCGCATCCAGCGTTTCATCTTCCAGCGTCGCGAGTTGCGGCGCACACTGGTCGTCGCCAAAGGCAAGCCCCTGACATCCCGCGTTCCCTGAAGGCGTGTAGACGTGCGCGCGGCCCGTCATCTCGTTCGATCCTGGTTCACCGACCCACAGCTCATCACCGGCCGCGACAACAGAAGCACCGAACATCAGTCGCTGTCCCTGCCCGGGAGCACGCAACGTTTCTCGCAGCGTAAGTGTGGCGCCATCGACATCGAATACGCCGACGCCGCCATTTCCTTCGTCAACGCCTGGCATTGATGCGAACACGAGCGTTCCATCGATCGAAACCTGTGTCCCAAGCCGGGCGCCGTCGATGGGTGAGCCTTCGGTTGCTATGTGTGTCCAGCCGCCTGCACCGCCCGAATAAAGCGCGACTGCACCATTGCCGGCGTCATATCCCGGGGCGCCGGCGACCAATCGGTTTGCGCTGATTGCCAGCGACGATCCGAGTCGTAGTCCCTCACTGTCTATCGGCGAGGTGAGGACACCGGATTCAGAGACACCGGAGGCCGTCAGCGTGTAAGCAAACACGGCGCCGTCGCCCTCATCATAACCCGGCGCGCCTGCCAGAATAAAACCGTCACCGACAACGACGGCCGAACCAAGTCGCCAGGAGGCACCCTCTGAGGAAGCAGCAATTCGGGATACTTCCCGCCATGGTTGGCCCGCTGCCGACCTGGAAAAGACGTACAGTGCGCCGGCGCGGTTCTCGGCATTTGGATGACCGACAACAAGGGTATTGCCGTGCACAGCCAGCACCTGGCCAAAACCGTCACCAACGTCGGCATCCGACGCCGTAAGAGATTCAGCAGCGGCCCATTCTCCGGCGGCTGTGCGACGAAAAACGTGCACGGTACCGGGGTCGCGGAAACTCGTGGGTTCTCCAATAAATACCTCG
Organism: Rhodothermia bacterium; assembly: GCA_030431165.1. Lineage (GTDB taxonomy): Bacteria > Bacteroidota > Rhodothermia > Rhodothermales > JABDKH01 > JANQRN01. The sequence goes on from JAUIJQ010000046.1 coordinate 6,372, forward strand.
TTGTTACCGACGGCCACGGCTCGGCCAAAACCCGCGCGAATTACGCTGGGCTCGACTGAGGGCGTGGCATGGGACGTCGGGTCGACAGGCCGTTCGGAGACAAAACCCGGCAAGATCAGAATCAGCGCAAACGCTGTGAGGGTACGCTGTAGGGCTGCAATTCGCATGACTGGCGCTCGATGGCGTGCTGAGGGCTACGATGCAACAAGGTACGGATCGCACCGATTTCAGCGCGAGAGCGGGCAACGTGCGTACCTTGGCCGGGCAAACACCACCACGATGCGCGTTCGCACCGGTACCAGCGGTTTTTCGTACGCAGCCTGGAAAGGCGCGTTTTATCCCGATGAAATCCGACAGAACGAGATGCTCGGATATTACTCCGGGAGGCTCGGGTCGGTTGAAATAAACAATACGTTCTATCGACTCCCGCGCAGATCGGTGCTGGAGGGGTGGTCAGCCCAGGTTGGCGACGACTTCCGCTTTGTGCTGAAAGCATCGCGCCGAATTACGCATTTCAAGCGCCTCAAGCCGGAGGCGCTGGATGAAACGGGCTACCTGGCTGAGACGACCGCCGTCATGGGGGACAAACTGGGGGCGGTCCTGATGCAGTTACCGCCCAATTTTCCAGCCGATGCCGACCGATTGTCGGCATATCTCGACGGTGTTCCAACCGGAATGCGCATCGCGTTTGAGTTTCGTCATCCGTCATGGCTGCAAGAGTCGGTGTATTCGATCATCCGCGCGCACGGGCACGCCGTGTGCGTCTCTGAGGCAGACGGCCAGCAGTCCGCGCCGATTGAGGCGTCGGCAGACTGGGGGTATCTTCGGCTTCGGCTGCCACAGTATTCGGAACGAGACCTCGATCGGTGGGCGGAGGCGCTTGCCGCTTCAGGGTGGAGAGAGGCGTTTGTCTTCTTTAAGCATGAAGATGCTGCGTCAGGGCCGCTGGTGGCGGAGTCGTTTCGTCGTCGCTTCGGATGAGCCAGGACATCGTGACACCATCAGGGGCAATGGTGTCGAATTGCTTGAAGCGCCTGAGTGACGCGGTCGGCCACTGAGCCGCTAACGACGACGGCCGGGGCGAGCGTGGGTATCCAGGTCAGGAATTTGCGCTGAAGCACGAGCCTGGTTTCCGGACCGTCACGCTGCGGATCTGCCTCCCACGGGACATCGGTGTCTGCGATCAGATACAGTAGCGGCTTTCTTGCGGCCACTTCCCGGAGAACCCACGCCGGCGTTCGCGCAAAATAGTGTCTCCAGTAGATCGCAATTGTCGCGAGATCGGTGTCCAGTACCGCGAGATCGTTGGAACGACCCACAAGCCGTTCGTCTGCGGCAATGTGCTGGATGGCAACGGATGCCAGGTCAGCCTCGTTGGGCAGCTTTCCCGCCGCATCGACCCAGAGCCTGAGTTGTTCGGGCAGGAGTGGCTTGTTGAGCTGTCGAGCAAGGGCTCGGGCGAGGGTTGTCTTCCCGGTTGATTCCGCGCCCGTCACAACAATTCGGCCGGTCATGTGATCAACTCCCACCGGCTGTTTGTTCATGACCGACAGCGCCTGTCGCGTGCGGGCCGGAGCCCTGATTCGCGCTTTGTTCAGCGAGGAGGCGACGCCATCGAACGTAGCCAAGCACCGCGACGACCGTGTATACGCCGAGTAGCATGCTAAAGAAGTACGCTTGTGACACAACGTACATATGAATGCTCACGCAGTTGACGACGATCCAGTACAGCCAGTTTTCGATCACCTTGCGCGCCACGAGCCAGGTTGTGGTAAACGCAAAAACGGTTGTTGCTGCGTCGAGATAGGGCAGCGACGACCCAAGGCGATCAAAAGCGTACCCGATGATGGCTGACAGGGCTAGTCCGAAGACGATCAACCCTGCGTTGAAGGCTGCAGAATTGGAGACGATCGGAGTGGCTCTGTCATCGGTGCGTCGCGCTGTCCAGTGGTACCATCCGTAGACGCCCATGCCCACATAGTAGGACTCTTTGAGCGCGTCGAGGCGGTAGTCGGATTGCAGGGCTACGGCGAGAGAAAGAGCTGATGCGATGATTCCCGCCGGCCAGCACCACACGTTTCCGCGAGCCGCCAGCACCACGTAGGTTACGCCAAAGACGAGGGCTCCCAGTTCTGGCGGTGTGGCCGAATCGAGAAAGGCTGCAATGGAGGACACAGCGGCGCGGGGACTTGGGGGAACGCGGAAAAAGACGGGGGGCCGGAAAGTACGAAAGCCCGGGATCCCACCGGACCCGGGCTTTCTGAATTGTCTCGAACCGGTTTCCCAGGCCGGTTCGAAAACCTGATCCTTTACCCAGTTCCCAGGCTGGATGCCGGATCTGCTCTGACTCGGTTTCCCATGCCGACTCAGAGCCTATGTCTGAGATGTGCCAATCAGATGTGCACTGGTATAAAGACGGAGGTCGTTTACGCTTTCAGGTTTGGGACCGAAAAAAAGTTCAACGCGTTGCCGTTTGTATATTTCGAAACCATGAACGGCGTCCTGGCCTGAATTTTGGATTGACGCCCCAACTCACGTCGACCGCCGCAAAGACGCCGAAATCGTGCGATCTATGCGTCGTTTCGGGTATGAAGTTTCATCCCGAATCTTGATTTGAGACCGACGCATGTACGAGTCGGGGCCTCACGTGAGTTAATACAGGCAATACGTAGCGGATCCAGATCCAAACATGAGCAACTCTATTGAGCCCGGGATGCACCCCGGCGGCGGGCGCCACAAAGGAGCCTATGAACAAGTAAGCGCATATGGCGCCTATCCGGGCGTTCCCGCTTACTACGGGAGCGGTGGGGGACTTGACGTAAAGCGGTCCTTCAACCAGTTCGTGCAGATCGTGCTCCGCGGGAAGTGGATCATCGCTGCCGGATTGATACTGACCCTGGGGGCGGTTGCTGCGCTGACCTTCATGATGGAGCCCGAATACAGGGCATCGACACTCATGATGGTTGATACAGGCAAAGCAAACGACGGTCTTGAGGCGCTGAACTATGGCTTTGTTGAGGCCGCTGGTACCGACGCCAGCCGTACGACGCAGGCCATGATTCTACAGCAGTCTATTCAGATTGCCCAGCGAACGTACGAGCGCCTGGTTGAGGCGGGGACGGTGCCCGGGACCAATCGCCCGTTCACGTTTGTCGACGCGCGCGACGAGCTGGTCAAGTCGCTGAATGGCGCTGAACCAACTGCGCAGGACTGGGCCGACTATCTACAGAACAATTATATCCGTGTCGCGACAGAAGGTGACGCGAGCAGCGGCGCCATCCGTGTCTTTGGTGTTTCTTCGGATCCGGTGGAGGCGGCAGCGCTCGCCAATGCCTATGCGGAAGAGTACCGTGTTTATTCGGTGGAGAGCAGCCTGGAGCGCATCCGCCAGTCGCGTGCCTTCCTTGAAGATCAGATTTCGAAGACAACGCTCGAACTCGACGACATCGAGTCACGCATTACGCAGTACCAGCGGCGCGAGGGCGCGATCGCGCTGGATGCATCATCGCAGCTCACGGTTGCACAGCTTGCCGACCTGCAGCAACAGCTTTCCGAAGCGCTCGTCGAACGACGGATGCTCGAAACGTCGCTTGGTGCAATGGAGGATCAGCTCAGCCAGATCGAGCCACGGCTTGCCGCAAACGTGTCAGCAGGGCTCGACGAGGAGATGGTGAAAGTGCGCGAAAAGATCGCAAACCTCGAAGCCATCCTCGAACCTATCTATCGCAAGAACCCCGAGCTGAAGCAGGACCCGTCATCAGAGCCGCATGTCCTGGAAATCGTGACGCAGCTCAACGGATATAAAGCTGATCTCGCACGCTTGTCTCAGCAGTACGTGGAAGGAACGATCTCCCCGGGAGGCGATCCGACCGCGACCGGTGGTGAAGGACTCGAGTACGCAACCGGCCTGAAGAACCAGATCACGCAGGAGCGCATCCGGGCTACCTCACTGGACAGCAAGATTGATGAGCTGCGACGCACGATCAGTCGTCAGACGGCGACACTCGACCAGCTTCCGGCAAAGTCGGTTCAGCTCCAGCAGATGGAGCGCGTACGTCTCGCGACGGAAAGCAAGCTGCTCGACCTTCAGAAGAACCTGCGGGAAGCGCGCATTGCTGAAGAGTCTCGCGTCGGATTTGTCAAGGTCATCCGGCCGGCTCTCGTGCCGACCTCTCCAGAGAAGCCGGATCGTCCAAGAAACCTCATGCTCGGTGCGATTCTCGGACTTATGCTTGGGCTCGGCGGTGCGATCGTGCGCGCGTCGATGGACTCGCGCCTCTACACGCCAGACGACATTACGTCGCGCGGCATGACACTTATGGGAGCCGTGCCCGACATGTCTGCAACAATCGAAAGTGATTTTGCCGGCAAGGCGACGCACGAAGCAAAAGGCAAGCAGGTTTCGACCTCGATTGGCACGCTGCTGAATCCGTCGTCGCCGATTGCCGAGGCGTACCGAAGGCTGTATGTAAACATTCAGTTCAGCGTACCTGACAAGGTCGTACAGACGATTCTCGTTTCCAGCCCCGAGGCGGAAGTGGGCAAGAGCACCACGTCCCTGAACCTGGCGGTTACCGCCGCACGGGCACGACGCCGGACGCTGATTATCGACGCTGACTTTCACCGTCCGTCGGTTGCGCGTTACCTGGGCCTCAAGAAGACCGCGGACATCCGTCAACTCGTTTCGCGCTTCTCACGAACTGAGAACGGCAACGGTGCCAAAGGTGCGAGCTTCGACGTCAGCAGTCTGGAAACGGGCTTCGACAACCTGTATGCCCTGGCTCCGACTGAGCCGATCCCGGACCATGCGGAGATGCTTGGTTCGTATGACTTCAGGCAGCTCCTTCACCAGATGCGTGAGCTCTTCGATGTCATCGTGATCGACACACCGCCGGTGCTGCTGACCGCTGATGCGGCGACGATTTCGACGCAGGCAGACGCAGTTGTGCTGGTCGCCGGAGCGGGCACAACGGATGGCGCTGCGCTGGACCATTGTGTGCAGGAGTTGCGGCATGTGGGCGCGAATGTGCTTGGTGCCGTGATCAACCGGTTCGACCCCTCACGGGAGACGGGCTACAAACACACGTACAAGTACCGATACCAGGAGTACAACAAGTACTACCGCGGTGGCAAAAAAGAGAACCTGGCGAAAGCCTAGATTGAATCGACAAATGGGAATCATCAAGGCTGTTACCAAACAGTTCGTCTTCGTTCTGGTATTGTCTTCGACGTTTGTCGGGGTTGCGGCTGCGCAGAGCGTCGGTCGGTACGAGCAGACAGAATCCAATGCCGGTCCGTATTACTACTACGTCGTGCCTGGCAGCCGTACGATACAGGTGAGTGTCATTGGCGCCGTCCAGTC